>NZ_RAWF01000264.1:0-13734 GCF_003612075.1 Corallococcus sp. CA041A | reverse complement strand
TCGGTGCATCCCCTGGGGTAGGCAATGGCCCCGCTTCAGTGCAACCCCACCTGCTGATGCTCGGCCGAGGGCACGACTGCTACCCTCGGCCGCAGTTCATCTTCTCTCGTTTAGGGACACCCCCTAGTCCACTCAGCAGTCCACCCGTTCGTCACATCCACGCGGGCGCGAAAAGCACTACAACGCGAGCCCATGGCCGAACGTGATCTGCCCATCCTCCTCGTGCGCCACGCCGTGGCCGAGGACTCCCACGCCCTGGGCGACGAGGCCCGCGCCCTCACCCCGCAGGGCCGCGCCGCCTTCCGTCAGCACGCGAAGAAGCTCGCGCGCCTCACGCCGCTCATGGGCATCATCACCAGCCCCCTGGTGCGCGCGGTGCAGACCGCGGAGCTGCTCGCGGACGCGCTCGGCCTGTCCCACGTGGAGGTCCACCCCGCGCTCGTCCCCATGAAGGGCGCGGCCCGCAACGTGCTCAAGCTGGCGCTCGACGTGGGCCCGGGCTGGGCGCTGGTGGGACACAACCCCTCGCTGGAGCGCGCCGCCGCGCTCGCGCTGGGCCATGCCCTGCCGGACAAGCTCCGCAAGGGCTGCGCGGTCGCCCTGCGGCCCGAGGGCCGCGAATTCACCCTGCAGTGGATGGCGGCGCCGGGGCGGTCCCTGCGGCGCCCGTGATCCACCCTCGCGGGCGACGAGGTGCTTTTCCGGGATCGGGTCGCATGCGGGAAGAGCCGTTGCGGTAGGATGCTCGCTTCGGCGACTCATGCATGCCCCCCAGGCCACAGTCCTCGCGGTTCCCGGCGCCAGATACGGCCTGGAGCGCGCGTGCGCGTCGGTCGTGGCACGTATGAGCAGTCTGCTGAAGCTGATGTTGATGGCAGGGGTCGTCATCGGGCTCGGGTTGCTGCCCGGCGTGATGGCGCCCAACAAGCCCTTCACGCCCACCGTCCCGATGAGCCAGGGGCAGGGCAATCAGGGCCCCTTCGAGGAAGACCACCCCCGTGCCGACGTCGGCATCAAGGTCTTCGCGGAGAAGCACCGCCGTTCGGGCGGCCTGTTCATCGAACCGGTCCCCACCGAATGCGGCCTGGCCGCGTTCCTCGCCTCGCTTCAACCCGCGTTGCGCGGCGTGGCCCCCGTAGCCCCGCCTGACGCTCCGGATGAGCCAGGCATCGCGCTGCGCCGCAAACAGCTGCCGCGCCGCGGTGGCATGGACGAAGCCGCCGCCGTCTGACGTCCGCCGTCCCCCGCGCCTGAAGCCCATGAGCCGCGCGGCGTGGACGCCGTCATGCCGGTGGTGCCCAACGAAATGAATGGCGACGGTCACGGCGCGGATGCGCCAGGCCGCACGCCAAAGGTGGCCTCGCGCAGCCCAGGCGAGGACAAGCGGCGCGGACGGCCCCGTCCCCCTTCTTCCCGGGGCCCGTCCGCGCCCGTCGTATTCGCGCACACCCTTCCGTGACGGACGTGACGCACTTGTTGCCGGCGCGTCACGTAGGCGCGAAGCGATGCGCGCACAGTACGTGCCCGCCATGTCCCACGTACTCATCGTCGACGACGAGCGCGACCTAGCGGAGCTCATCGACTTCAACCTGCGCGGCGCGGGCTTCACCACCCGCGTGGCCTTCACCGGGGAAGCGGCGCTCACCGCCGCGCGCGAGCAGACCCCGGACGTGGTGCTGCTGGACCTGATGCTGCCGGACCTGTCCGGCATCGAGGTCTGCCGCCACCTGCGCGCCAACCCCCGCCTGCGTGACGTGCTCATCGTCATGCTCACCGCGAAGAGCGAGGAGGCGGACCGCATCCGAGGCTTCGAGGTCGGCGCGGACGACTACGTCGTCAAGCCCTTCTCCGTGCGCGAGCTGGTGCTGCGGCTCAAGGCCATCCTCCGGCGCTCGTCCTCGCCCCAAGAGGGCAACCCGCCCCTGGCGCTGGGCCCCCTGCGCCTGGACGTCACCCAGCACCGCTTCTTCGTGGAGGAGAAGGAGACGCCCCTCACCGCGCTGGAGTTCCGCCTGCTGGAGTACCTCATGGCCCGCCTGGGCCGGGTGCAGACCCGTGAACAGCTGCTGGAGCAGGTCTGGGGCCTGTCCAGCGCGCTGGAGACGCGCACCATCGACACGCACGTGATGCGCCTGCGCGACAAGCTGGGCCCTGCCCGTGCCCTCCTGGAGACGGTGCGCGGTGTCGGCTATCGCATCGTGGATCCAGCGGCCGGGTAGCCAGGCGCTCCCTGCCGTAACCCATTTGTCACACAAGGGCCGTCAAACGGCCACATCGGGTCCATAGATCGTCACGCGACCTCGACACCCTTCGAGGAGGAGACACCTCATGAAGAAGACTCTGCTCTCAAGCTTCGTCGCCTTCGGGCTCGCCGTCCTCCCGCTGACCGCCCAGGCAGGCACGGTGACGGTGAAGGGCTCGGACACCATGGTCATCCTCGCCCAGCGGTGGGCGGAGGCGTTCATGAAGAAGAACCCCGCCACGAAGATTCAAGTGACGGGCGGCGGCTCCGGCACGGGCCTGGCGGCCCTGCAGAACGGCACCACGGACATCGCCATGTCCAGCCGGGAGATCAAGGAGGCGGAGTCGGTGAAGATCAGCGCCCGCAACAAGACCGCGCCCACCGCGCTGTCCGTGGCCAAGGACGGCGTCACCTTCTACGTCAACGACACCAACAAGGTGGACGCGCTCAGCACGGAGCAGCTCAAGTCCATCTACCTGGGCGACACGACGAACTGGAAGGACGTGGGCGGGCAGGACGCCCCCATCGTCCCGTACTCGCGTGAGAACTCCTCCGGCACCTACGTCTTCGTGAAGGACCACGTGCTGGGCGGCGAGGACTTCGCCCCGGAGGCGCAGACGCTCCCCGGCACGGCCGCGGTGGTCAACGCGGTGGCCAAGGAGAAGAACGGCATCGGCTACGGCGGCGCCGCGTACGGCAAGGGCATCAAGGAGCTGAAGGTGAAGAAGGGCAACGAGACCTTCGCCCCTAGCGCGGAGAACGTGAAGAGCGGCAAGTACCCGCTGTCGCGCGACCTGTTCTTCTACCTGGGCAAGGCGCCCGCGGGCGAAGTGAAGGCGTTCATCGACTTCGCGCTGTCCGCCGAGGGTCAGGCCATCGTCACCCAGGTCGGCTACTTCCCTGTGAAGTAGTTGGCGTCACGCGATTGTCACCCGGCGCGGGGTTCCCATGTTGGATAGACAGGCCGTCATGCAGGAGCAGGACCTCGCGCCCCCGGTGGCGCTGCCCATGCTGTCGCCCGCGGCACGCCGGCGCCAGCTGAAGGAGAAGGCCATCGCCGCGCTGATCACCGCGGTGGCCTTCACGGGCATCGCCGCGCTGGTGCTCATCCTCGTCTTCGTGGCGAAGGAGGCGCTGACGCTCGTCACCGACGCGGCGGCGCGCGAAGAGGCCAGCTTCTCCAAGATGTTCCTTCCCCAGATGGTGCGGAAGGGGAAGCCCCTGGGCTACGTGTGGCAGCCGGTGTCCGGCGTACCCAAGGTCAGCATGATTCCGCTCTTCATCGGCACGCTGAAGACGACGGCCGTGTCCATGCTGGTGGCCGTGCCCCTGGGCATCTTCGGCGCGCTGTTCGCCGCGGAGTTCGCCCCCCGCCGCCTGCGCGAAGTCCTCAAGCCCACCATCGAACTGCTCGCCGGCATTCCGTCCGTGGTGCTGGGCTTCTTCGCCCTGATGGTCATGGCCTCCTTCCTCCAGGAGACGTTCGGCTTCACGTCCCGGCTCAACGCCGTGGTGGCGGGCCTGGGCCTGGCGCTGGCCATCGTGCCGGTCATCTTCACGGTGACGGAGGACGCGCTCACCGCCGTGCCGCGCAGCTACCGGGAGGCTTCCCTGGCGCTGGGCGCCACGCCCTGGGAGACGGCCTGGAAGGTGGTGCTCCCCGCGGCGGCCCCCGGCATCCTCGCCGCGTGCGTGCTGGGCTTCGGGCGCGCCATCGGTGAGACGATGATCGTCCTCATGGCCTCCGGCAACGCCGCCATCGTGTCCTGGAACCTGGGGGACTCCGTGCGTTCGCTGTCAGCCACCATCGCCGCGGAGATGGGCGAGGTGGTGGTGGGCAGCCCACACTACGCGCTGCTCTTCTTCATCGGCGTGGAGCTGTTCCTCTTCACCTTCGTGCTCAACATGCTCGCGGGGGTGTGGACGAAGAAGGTCATCCAGCGGCTCAAGGGAGGTGCGGGGTGAAGCACGCCACACGCAAGGTCGTGGGCCTGTCGCTCGTGTCCCTCACGGGGCTGGCCGCGTTCGTCATGGTGGCGATGCTCGCCCTCATCCTCCTGGACGTCGTCCGGGGCGGCTGGAGCCACCTGTCCTGGCAGTTCCTCTCCCAGGCGCCGTCGGACGGGATGATGGGCGGCGGCATCTTCCCCGCCCTCTTCGGCACCGCGGCGCTCACGCTGCTGATGACCCTGGCGGTGATGCCGGTGGGCGTGCTCACCGCGGTGTACCTGCATGAGTACGCCCGGCCCACCAGCTTCCTGGCCCGCGCGGTGCGCGTGGCGGTGGCGAACCTGGCGGGCGTGCCCTCCATCGTGTTCGGCCTCTTCGGCCTGGGCTTCTTCATCCTCTTCGTGGGCAAGGGCCTGGACCACGCGCTGGGCTACGAGGAGCTGCACTGGGCCCAGCCGGGCATCCTCTGGGCGTCGCTCACGCTGGCGGTGCTCACCCTGCCCGTCGTCATCGTGTCCACGGAAGAGGCGCTGCGCGCCGTGCCTCAGGAGCAGCGCACCGCGAGCCTGGCGCTGGGAGCCACCCAGTCGCAGACGCTGGCGCGGGTGGTGCTGCCGGGCGCGCTGCCGGGCATCCTCACCGGCGCGGTGCTGGCCGTCTCCCGCGGCGCGGGGGAAGTGGCCCCCATCCTCTTCACCGGCGCGGCGTACTTCCTGCCGGACCTGCCCACGAGCCTGAACTCTCAGTTCATGCACCTGGGCTACCACACCTACGTGCTGGCCACGCAGTCGCCGGACGTGGAGGCCACCCGCCCGCTGCTGTACGCGACGGTGCTGGTGCTGCTGCTCCTCACCTTCGCCCTGAACCTGGTCGCGGTCGTCATCCGCACGCGCACGCGCCGCAAGGCCGCTGCCGGACACTGACGCTCTTCATCCCATGCCCCTCTCCTCCGCCACGCCTCGCAACAAGATGGAAGCCCGCGAGCTCACCCTGCGCTACGGCAGCAAGGTGGCCATCAAGCAGGTGAGCCTGCCCATCCTCGAGCACAAGGTGACGGCGCTCATCGGCCCGTCCGGCTGCGGCAAGTCCACCTTCCTGCGCTCGCTCAACCGGATGAACGACCTCATCCCGGGCGCGAACCACGACGGCAGCGTGTTCCTGGACGGCCGCAGCATCCACGACCGCGCCCTGGACGTGGTGGACCTGCGCCGGCGGGTGGGCATGGTGTTCCAGAAGTCCAACCCCTTCCCCAAGTCCATCTTCGAGAACGTCGCCTACGGCCTGCGCGTGGGCGGGCTCAAGGACAAGGCGAAGCTCGCCGCCCGGGTGGAGAAGTCCCTGCGCGGCGCGGCGCTGTGGGACGAGGTGAAGGACCGGATGGAGGAAAGCGCCCTGGGCCTGTCCGGCGGTCAGCAGCAGCGCCTGTGCATCGCGCGCGCGCTGGCGGTGGAGCCGGAGGTGCTACTGATGGACGAGCCCGCGTCCGCGTTGGACCCCATCGCCACGGCGAAGATCGAAGAGCTCATCCACGAGCTCAAGGCCACGTACACCATCGCCATCGTGACCCACAACATGCAGCAGGCCGCGCGCGTGAGCGACCGGACGGCTTTCTTCTACATGGGGGAATTGGTGGAGTGCGGTCCCACGGAGCAGATCTTCACCAACCCCCACGAGAAGCGCACGGAGGACTACGTCACCGGGAAGTTCGGCTGAAGCCCTCCCGCGCGACGGAACAGGACGACATGGCGGCCACGCACACCGACAAGGCATTCGAGCAGGACCTGCGCAACCTGCGCGAGAAGCTGCTCGCCATGGGGGCCAAGGTGGAGGCCCTCATCTCCCAGAGCACCCGCGCCCTCACCGACCGCGACTCGGCGCTGGCGGAGCAGGTGGTCGGGGCGGACCGCGAGGTGAACCGGCTGGAGGTCGACATCGACGACCTGTGCCGCCGCATCCTCGCGCTGCGCCAGCCGGCCGCGTCCGATTTGCGCCTCATCACCACGGCGCTGAAGATCGTCACCGACCTGGAGCGCATTGGTGACCTGGCGGTGAACATCGCCGAGCGCGCCATGGACCTGAACCAGGCGCCGCCGCTGGCGCCATACGTGGACACGCCGAAGCTGGCGGAGCTGGCGCAGCAGCAGGTGAAGAAGGCGCTGGACGCGTTCGTGTCCGGGGACGCAGCCAAGGCGGAGGACGTCCTCAAGGGGGACGACCTGCTGGATGCCCTCTTCCTGAAAATCTTCAACGAGCTGCTGGCCTACATGATGGAGGACTCGCGCAACATCCGCCGGGCCACGGCGTTGATGTTCATCGCGAAGCACCTGGAGCGCATTGGCGACCACGCGCTCAACGTGGCGGAGATGGTCATCTACATGGTGCGTGGCAAGGACGTGCGCCACCCGCGCAGCCGCGACCTGGAGTAGGCGGCTTCACCGGCGTGTCACGGCGAGTTGGCCGTCCCGCCGTTCCGCCGCCCCGGTCCCGCCTTGTGGGACCTCTAGGGTGGCGACATGCTCATCGCATCCAGCCTCCTCCTGGCCGCGTCCGCAGTGGGCCTCGTCGCCCTCCTCCTCCAGGCGCTGTTCGTGCGCCGCCACCGCCGCACCGTCCCCGCCGGCCCCACGCACCGCCCCGGCCTGTCCATCCTCAAGCCGCTGTGCGGCGTGGATGACGACCTGGAGGCGAACCTCGCCTGCTTCGCGCGGCTGCCCTACCCCCACTACGAGGTGCTGCTGGGCGTGAAGGACGCGCGCGACCCCGCCTACGCGGTGGCTCGGGCCGCGCAGGCGAAGTGGCCCCACGTCATGCGCGTGGTGCTCCAGGAGGGCGAGCCCGGCCTCAACCCCAAGGTGAACCAGCTGGTGACGCTGTCGTCCGAGGCCCGGTTCGACTTGTGGGTGGTGAGCGACAGCAACACCCGCGTGGGGGACGGCTACCTGGAGGAGATCGCCGCTGGATTCGAGGACCCCACGGTGGGCTGCGTGACGCACCCGGTGGCGGGACTGGGTGAGAAGACCTTCGGTTCGCTCCTGGACAACCTGCACCTGTCCTCCAGCGCGGCGGCGGGGATGATCGCCGCGAAGCACGTGGCGGACCGGGACATCGTGGTGGGCAAGTCCATGGCGCTGCGCCGCGAGGACGTGGAGGCGCTGGGCGGCTTCTTCTCCGTGAAGGACGTGCTGGCGGAGGACTACGTCATTGGCCAGTGGGTGACGCGCAAGCTGGGCAAGCGCGTGGTGCTGGCGCACGCCCCTGTCTTCAACGTGTCCCTGCGCAAGAGCGTGGACGCCTTCTTCCAGCGCTACCTGCGCTGGAGCGTCATCCACCGCACAGCGGTATCGCCCTCGACGTACCTGGCGCAGGCGCTCCTCAACCCGGTTCCGCTCGCGGTGCTGGGCGCGTTGATCCACCCGTCCGCGCTCACGGGCCTGGCGGCGCTCGCGGTGGCGCTGGGCAAGGTCTGGGTGGACGTGGCGGTGTTCCGCTCGCTGCGGCCCCAGCCCGTTTCCTTGCGCGCGGCTCCCGCGGTGCTGGTGAAGGACGCGCTGCTCTTCGCCGCGTGGTGGCACGGCGCGTTCAGGCGCACGGTGGACTGGCGCGGCACGCGGTTGCGCGTGGTGTCAGGCACGCGCCTGGTGCCGATGCGTGCTCGTGGCACTCCCGCGACGGAGTGGATCCCCAGCAACGGGGTGGGGTGAACGACGCTGGCCCAACTTTTGACGAACCTTCGTACAGCAACCCTCGCCGCTCGAAGAATCGATGCCTATCTCCTTCAACATGCCCTCCCTGAAGCTGGCGCATCTTTCGGATCTTCACCTGGACATGAGCCGCGAGAGCGATGCCTCCGCGTCCTCATTGGTGAAGGCCCTGACAGCGCAGGAAGTGGATCACGTGGTGGTGACGGGAGACCTCACGCACCGCGGATCCCACGCCGAGTTCCAGCGCTTCCGTGAACACTTCTCTCCCTGGATGGAGACCGGACGCCTCACCTTCATCCCCGGCAACCATGACCGGCCCGGCGAGGATGTGGGCAGCGTCTTCATGGAGGGTCGCAAGGTCCACACGGTGGAGAAGGCGGGCCTCTTCCTGGTCTGCGTGGACTCCACCGGTGAACACAACCGCAACTATTTCCACAGCCACGGCGAACTGACGGAAGGCGTCGTGGACGAAGTGGACCGCGCGCTGGAGCAGGCGCCGAAGGACACGCTGGTCGCGGTGCTGCTGCACCACCACGTGATGCCGCTGCCGCTGGAGAGCTTCCCGGAGTGGATCGCCACGAAGTTCGGATTGCCCCACGCGTCGGAGCTCGCGTTGGGAAGCCGACTGCTGGAGCGCGTGGGCGGCCGGGCGGACCTGGTGCTGCACGGCCACCGGCACATCCCCAGCGAGGCGGACCTGGGCACCCCGGGCGAGCGCTCCTTGCGCGTCTACAACTCCGGCAGCAGCACGGACCTGGGCCGCTTCCGCGTCTTCAGCCACATCGCCGGCCAGCTGGTGGGCCAGCCCTCGTGGTGCCAGGCGTCGGAGCCCGCGAAGCCGCGCACGGCGGTCCACAACGTCAGGCCCGCCCTCCAGTACCTGGTGGGCCAGCTGGGCATGGCGCTGTTCTAGGGCCTGCCCGGCTGCCTGCTGGAGGCTGTCCTCAAGTACAAGTGGCGCGAATGCCAGCGGGGCCCCGGAAGGTTCTCCTCAGGTCAGGAGGATGCTTGGGGCGACTCGCGCTGGATGATGGGGCTCGGAAGGTCCTGGTCGTGGATGACGATGCGGACTGGAGGGAGTTCCTCCGGGTGAGCCTGGAGGACCTCGGTTATGAGACCACCGAGGCAGCGGACGGACAGGAGGCGCTCGACTCGCTGCGGCGGGGCGAGCGCTTCGGCGTCATGCTGCTGGACCTGAACATGCCGGGGATGAGTGGCCTGGAGGTGGTGGAGAAGCTTCCACGCGCGTCCACCAACCCGCGCATCGTCTTCCTCACCTCCGCGGCGGCGCAGGATGTGGGCAGCGCACTCATGTCCGGTCCCCACTACTACCTGCCCAAGGGAGCGAGTCGCGACCAATTGTCGCTCCTCCTGCAATCGCTGGGGGTGTAGGACTGGAGGCGTCACCCGCCGCCACGTGGCGAGGTGGATCCAGCCAGGAGGGCCGCCATCGTCACGGAGCTCGTCATCATCCTCTTGCTGGTCCTGGCCAACGGCGTCTTCGCGGGCGCCGAGCTGGGCCTGCTGTCCGTGCGCAAGACGCGGCTGAAGGAGCTACTGGAGCAGGGCAGCAAGTCCGCGAAGGCCGTCGCGGCGCTGCGGGATGATCCGGAGCGGCTGCTGGCCACGGTGCAGATTGGCATCACGGTGATTGGCTCCACGGCGGCGGCCTTCGGCGGCGCGAGCATCGCGCACCGGCTGTCGGGGGTGCTGGCCGGGCTGGGTGTGCCGGAGGCCACGGCGAGCCAGGTCGCGTTCGCGCTGGTGGTCGCGCTGGTGTCGTACCTGTCGCTGGTGCTGGGAGAGCTGGTGCCCAAGTCCCTGGCGCTGCGCTACTCCGAGCAGTACGCGCTGACGCTGGGCCGGCCCCTCAAGGCGTTGGCGTGGGTGATGCGGCCCCTGGTGTGGTTCCTCACCGCGAGCTCCAACGTGGTGCTGAAGCTCTTCGGGGACAAGACGAACTTCTCCGAGTCGCGCCTGTCGCCTGACGAGTTGCTCCAGTTGGTGGAGGAGGCGTCGAAGCAGGGCACGTTGGATCCGCGCGCGGGGGAGATTGCGTCGCGGGCCTTCGCGCTGGGGGATTTGACGCTGGGCGAGGTGATGGTGACGCGCGAGCACATCATCTCGTTGCGCCGGCACGCGAGCAACGAGGAGATCCGCCAGGTGCTGCTGGAGCACGGGCACTCGCGGATGCCGGTGTACGAGGGCACGCTGGACAACGTGGTGGGCTACATCGTGGCCAAGGACCTGCTGGGCGTGGCCTGGGAGGGGCACCTCATCGTCATGGAGGACGTGCTGCGCCCGCCGCTGTTCCTGGTGGAGTCCATGCGCGCCATCGCTGCGATGAAGGAGCTGCAGCGGCGACGGATGCAGCTGGCGGTGGTGGTGGACGAGCACGGAGGCGTGGTGGGGCTGGTGACGGTGGAGGACCTGGTGGAGGAGCTGGTGGGGGACATCCTCAGCGAGTCCGAGACGCCGGAGGAGCTGGTGCGGCGCGAGGGCCCCACCGTCGCGGTGGTGCAGGGCGAGGCGAGCCTGCGCGTGGTGAACCGCGCGCTGGAGCTGGAGCTGGAGGAGAGCGAGGACTACTCCACCGTCGCGGGCCTGTGCATCGCGCTCGCGGGAGGCGCCATCCCGGAGCCGGGCACGAAGCTGCCCATGCCGGACGGCACGGTGCTGGAGGTGATGGAGGCGTCACCGCGCCGCGTGCGCCAGGTGCGCTTCCACCTGCCGGAACAGCCCGCGCAGCCGGAGGCGTGACGGCGGTCCCTCCCCTTCGTGCGAATCCGGACGGGTGCCCCGGGGTGCCGTTGGTGATACCGCACCGGGCACCTATATGCCCGGGAGGGACACCCTGGCCCTGGGGAGGCGCGCGAAGCGGATGCAGTCCTCAGCTCCACGCATCGCGTTCGTCATCGAGACGACGCTCGGCAACGCGGTGTTCCTGGACAACCTCAAGCGGGCGATGGCGCGCCGCGACGACATCGTGCCGGTGTGGCTGCCCATCGACGAGCACGCGGATGACGTCTGGGAGCAGCTGCCGCTGGTGCGCTCGCGGCTGTCGGTGCGCGGAGGGCTGCGCGCCCGGAGTGCGCTGAACCGGGCCTGCGCCACGGAGCCGGTGCGGGCCGCGGTGGTGCACACGCAGCGGATGGCGCACCTGTCGCACGACTTCATGCGCCGCGTGCCGAGCGTCATCTCCACGGACGCGACGCCGAGCGGGCTGGAGGAATACCTGCGCTATTACGGCCTGCGCACGCAGCACGCGGGCTGGATGGGCCGGGCGAAGAACGTGTTGCACCGGCGCACGTACGCCATCGCGAAGGGGCTGCTGTCCTTCTCCGAGTTCACCAAGCGCTCCCTGGTGGAGGAGTACGGCGTGCCCGACACGAGCGTGCATGTCGTCTGGCCCAGCGTGGACACGACGCTGTGGCGGCCCGCGCCGGAGAAGAAGCGCCGGGACGGAGTCGTGCGGCTGCTCTTCGTGGGAGGAGACCTGGGGCGCAAGGGCGGCCAGCTGCTCTTGCGCTGGGCGCGCGATACGCGGCGGAAGGGCTGGCACCTGGACATGGTGACGTCCACGCCCTTCGAGGCGCCGCCGGGGGTGCGCGTGCACGTGGGCCTACAGCCGAACTCGCCGGAGCTGATTGGCCTGGCGCAGGCGGCGGACCTCTTCGTGCTGCCGACGATGGCGGACATGTCGTCGTGGGCCATCGCGGAGGCGAAGGCCGCGGGCCTGGCGGTGGTGTCGACGCCCGCGGGCGGCGTGGGTGAGCTGGTGCGTGACGGCGTGGACGGGCGCATCGTGCCAGCGGGGGACTACACGGCGCTGGCGCACATGTTGGACGCGCTGGTGCAGCGCCCGGCTACACTGGAGGCCATGGGACTGGAGGCCCGCCGCATGGCCGAGGCACACATGGACCTGGACACGACGTGTTCGCGGATGCTCGCGTTCATCCGTCAGGTGACGGGCGTCTGAGCGGGACATGCGCTCGCGCCATCCCGCCCTGGAGCATGTGCACCCGCAGGCCCGGGGCGGTCCCATGGATCGCCAGCTCCGGGTCACCCTGCACTTCCATCCGGATGCACTCTTCGAGGGAGGCGGCATCCTGACCGCGATGCGGCGTGACGGCCGGTACCGCTCCCAGTTCGAGACGCGCACGAGCAACGGCGGACTCACGGCGTTTCCCGACGGAGCCCGCTGGCGGTGGGAGAGCCGTCTCTTCAATGGCTTCTATGATGCGCGCCACGGCAGCGAGCGCCCCAAGTACGGCTCACTGAACTTCCGCGGAGAGGCCCATGGGGGCTCACCCCGCTTCGGCTCCAGCTACTTCCGGCTGACGGAGGCAGCGCTGGACCGCTCCAGCTTCTGCTTCCCGGACAGCGTCTTCGAGCCCACGTCCTTCGGGACCTCCGAGCGGATGGCGCTGATTGGCCTGGCGGAGGCCACGCCCTTCGAGGATCCGCTGGACTGGTACGTCGAGGCCCACGTCCATGGCGACCTCCGGATTCCAGAGGACATCGAGGCCCTGGTGCTCGACCCCAGCTACGAGGGAACCCCCATTGAGGACGAAGCGCGCGCGTTGGGCGTTTGCGTGGAATGGCATCCGGGCTATGCCGTCACGCTGAACGAGCTGCGGCCTCACGCGAGCTACCGGGGTGACGACATCCTCCGGCTCGCGGAGCAGCTCGCGGACGATGAACGCCTCACGCCGTTCATCCTGGGCCGGGCACGTGCGGACGCGTCGGTGGAGCCGCAGCAACTCAAGAAGGTCTGGCACTGCCTGGCCCGCTTCGGCCGGAGCTGGGGCATTCGATAAGGGGAGGACCCTGCGCCACCAGCGCGAGCAACGGCGGGCTCACGGTTTCGCCGCGAGGGTGCGGGCGAAGTCCGGCTCCAGGCGCTGGAGCAGTTGCCACTCCAGGTCGCGGTCGCGGTCCGCGGGGACGAGCCGCGAGCCCTGGATGCCATCCGGCTGGTATTCCAGGTGCTGATCCGCCTGGCCGGGCCGGCTGGGGACGACCGCGACGGATCGCTCGTTGCGGAAGTACCGGAGGGTGCATTGACCGGAGCCGCGCTCGGTGCCAACCACGAAGAAGGTCGCGTAGTGGGTCCCCAGCGAGGAGGGCGGAGTGATCTGCGCCCATTCCGTCCGGGCTTCGTAGCGGGTGGGATCCGCGATGACCGAGAAGCCTTTGTCCTTGAGCAGGGCAAGGGCCGTGGGCCACACGTCCGCGAGCTGCTTGCGATACACGTGTTCGCGGACCTCATCCTCCAGCGCGACCTGCTGGCGTTGGGCCGCGCAGCCCATGCCCATCAAGAGCAGGACCGGGAGGGTCAGCAGGCAGACTGCGCGGGGCGACGACGTCTTCCGAGGGTTCATGAGTCCGTCTCCAGGTGGGCTGAGGCAACGCCATCCCCTGGAACGTCCAAGCCCCGCCGGCATACCGCCGCGAGCAGCGCACGCCCCAAAAGCAAAGGCCCGGAATCCCTGGGATTTCCCAGTGATTCCGGGCCCTTACATCTGCGCGCGATGCAGGATTCGAACCTGCGGCCTTTGGCTCCGGAGGCCAACGCTCTATCCAGCTGAGCTAATCGCGCAGAACCGCTTTCCGGTGTCGGAGGAGTAACCGAAGTCCCCAGACGACGCAAGCACGCAATCCTGACAGGCCGTGGCTGTCAGCCCAGCCTGATGGCTCCTGCACAGAGGCGGCGCGCCCCCATCCGTCCCTTCAGCATGATGGACTAGACCCGGGGACATGAACCGCGCTCCCCTGCTATCCGCTTGCCTCCTCGCCGCCTGCCTGGCCTGCACGGAGTCACCCCAGACGCCCGTGGCG
>NZ_RAWF01000263.1:0-13879 GCF_003612075.1 Corallococcus sp. CA041A | reverse complement strand
CCGCCGCGCCCGCCCAGGCGTCCGCGCCTCCTGCGCAGGAACCGGAGACCCACCTGTCGCCCGAGGTGTTCCTCGACGAGGTGCTGAAGTCGAAGGGGCCCGTTCAGCCGGAGCTCCGGGGCCGTGAGCGCCGGGTGCTGCCCGAAACGCGCGTGCGTCTGGTGAAGGCCCTCCGCGCGGACCACCCCACGCCGCAGGCCCGCCGTGACGCCGTGCTCGCGGAGCTCACCGCGTCTGGAGACAGCGCGGAGCCGTGGACGAAGGACGCTCGCGCCGCATTGGACACGTGGCATGCGCGCATCGGACAGGACGTGCGGCCCGTCCAGGCGGAGCCACCCCACTGCTACGCCGCGGGTTGCGTGACGCGCGTCACCTTCCCTGACGAGGCGTCCTTCCGCGACGCCTGGGAACGCACCTCCCGCCTGTCCCCCAGCGCCCAGGGCGCCCACCTCCAGCTCCCGCCCGAGCGCCTTGCCTCGGGCGAGGTGCGCGTCCCGTGGCTCGTCCTGCGCCCGGACCGCTCCTAGCCCCCGCTCTCACCCGCAGCACCCACACACCCAAGGAGTCCCCCATGTTGAAGCATGCCCTGCTCGCCGCTGGCGCCGTCGTCCTGCTCGCCGGCTGCGGTACCGAAGAAGCCCCCGCCCCGGAGTCGCAAGCCCCCGTCACCCAGGAGTCGGAGCTGCTCGCCGTCTGCGAGGACACGGAGGAGCTGGCGGAGGTCGCGGAGCACTCCTGCATCCACGCCGAATACGGTCCCTTCGAGTCCGTCACCGCCGCGCCCTATGGCGGCCCGTCCTTCGTGGACGTGAGCGTGGGGCACACCGCGTACAACGTCACCCTGCCGGCCATCAGCTACCGGAAGTGGACGCTGGGCTACGCGGGCTCCGTCATCTTCACGCCGGAAGAGTCCACCGAGTACGCCTTCCTCACCTCCGGCTACCGCGCCGTCCGCGTCTTCAACGCGGCCACGAATGAGGAGGTCGGCCTCGAGTGCCGCTACCACGTCCCGCAGGAGGTCTGCGGCAACCTGCGCACCGCCGTCACGGCCGACCTGGAGGGCGGCGTGGACTACCGCCTGGACTTCGCGGCCGTCGTTCCCCAGCCCGCCACGTTCCTCCTCGTCGTCGAGGAGACCGGCCACGACCACCACGAAGAGTAGGCCCGAGTGACTGAAGGCCCGTGGACACCTCCAAGGTCCACGGGCCTTCCCAACATCCAAAAACTTCTGTATCTCAATTGCATCTACATCACGGATTCCGATGAGGCAGCCCCATGCGTACCCCGTTTCCAGCCCTCCTCCTGGCCGGCGGCCTCGCGGTCCTGAGCGCCTGCGGCGACGACGTCTCGCCCGGCCCGGACGACACGCCCCAGGAGCAGGGCGACCCATGCGCCCCCAACGGCCACATCCACCGCGAGCCTGAGGGCGACTGGTGCCACTGCAACCGGGGCTACCTGGCCAGCGAAGAGGGCCTGTCGTGCGTGGCGGACCCGGACTACGTGCCGCGCACGGACTTCGACTTCGGGGACAATGGCGAGCACGCCTGCTGGCACGTCACGAACGGCCCCTTCGCCACCGTCACCGCGTCGCCGGAGCGGCAGCCGCGCGTGGACGACTTCCACACGCACTACACCGTCCAACTGCGCCCGGAGAACGGCCAGTCCGTGGGCACCTTCAGCTTCAAGGCCTGGGCGAGCGGTGACTTCATCCTCTACCTGAGCACGCCCGACGTGGCCGTCACCGTGAAGGAAGGCGAGCGCGTCGTGGAGCCCATGGGCACCCAGGCCACGGGCGGCTTCTGTGACGGCCTGAAGCAGATGGTCGGCTACGAGCTGACGGACAAGGTCCAGTACACCGTCACCTTCGGCCCCACCGCGCTCACCGGGCTGGGGCTCGTCATCGAACACCTCCAGTGACGGGCTGAATCGCACCAGCCATTATTGCAACCAAGTTGCGTTTACGGCATGAGTGGGTCACCGGACGCACCGGCGGCTTCCTGGCCGCCTGGCACCCCGCCGCGCCCGGCATCCCGAAAGGAAACACCCATGTTGAAGATGAAGCGCATCGCGCTGGGCGCGTTGTTGTCGCTCGGCCTGACGGCCTGCGGACCGATGGAGGAGGCGCCGGAGGCCTCCTTCGAGGCGCAGGACTCGCAGGAGTTGGAGGCCGGTTGCACGTCGCTGGGCACGGGCATCACCACGCACGCGTGCACCCACTCCGGCAACCCCACGGACCACGTGCCCGTCACGGCGAGCGCCACGCGCGTCACCAGCGCGCCCGCCATCAGCACGAAGCACAAGGCCTATGACCTGACGCTGCCGTCCGGCGCCGAGGGCTCCGTGACGTACGTACCGGCCACCACCGGCTCATACGCGTTCTACCGGACGCAGAACGTGACCTTCACCGTCGTCAACGGCGCCACCAGCGCCACGGTGCCCTCCGCGCTGACGCATAGCGTGTCGTCCTCGGGATGCTCGCTCACGCACGTGTCCGTCTACGACCTGACGGCGGGCACGACGTACATCCTCGCGGCGGGGCCGGCGTCCGGCGACGCGCTCACCGTGGTGCCGGAGTTCCTCAATGACACGCGCACGCGCTACTACCAGGACGCGGACGGTGACGGGTACGGCAACAACGCCACGTCCGTCCTCACCGCGTGCACGCCGCCCTCCGGCTACACGACGCAGCGCTTCGACTGCAACGACACCCCGGGCTCCGGCGCCAGCATCAACCCGGGTGCCGCTGAAATCTGTGGCAACGGCATCGACGACAACTGCGATGGGTCGCAGTGCTGACCGCGGTCCCCTGACGCGGGCCTGAGCGGGTCCGCTCCCGCGCCGGAGCATCTCACCTCGGAACGGTGCTCCGGCGCGGGCCTTTCCCTGCATGCATGAAGGACTCCCCTCGATGCGTCTCTCCTCCGCCACCTTCCTGTTCGCCACCTGTGCCGCCCTCGCGCTGAGCGGCTGCGATGACGACGCCCCCATCGTCACGCCAGACGCCGGCCTCCCGACGGACGCGGGCTTCGATGCAGGCACCGGCACCGACGCGGGCACGACCGCGTCCACCGCCACCGTCACCACGTCCCATCCTTCCGAGGGCGAGGCGGACGTCTACCCACTGGAGATGTACCTGGACGCGTCCGGACAGACGCCGGTCATCGCCTTCCGCAAGGTGCTGACGCTCACCTTCAGCGAGCCCATGGACCCGTCCGCCGCCCAGATCACGCTGCACGACCGCACGGACACCACCGCCCCGGCCCGCGTCCTCACCGGCACCTGGTCCGAGGACGCGCGCACGCTCACCGTCACCGTGCCGCGCACCGAGGAGAGCACCCGGCCGCTGGAGGTCTCCACGCACCACGCCCTGGCGCTGGACGCGCTGAAGGACGCGGCCGGACGCGCGCTGTCACCAGCCACCGTGGGGCTGGGCGGCGACACCGCGCTGGACTTCACCACCGGCGAGCGCGACCCGGAGCTGGAGCACGCGTGCACGCACACGCTCGTCAACACGCCGGAGGCGGTCACCGCGGGACGCACGCCCTTCGACTTCCCGCCCGACACGCACACTGGCCACGCGCGCTACGACGTCACCCTGCGCCCGGGTGAGTCGGGCTTCGGTGGCTACACGGGCTTCATCTCCGACCCGGAGAACGCCGAGCACGTCACGCTCTACCTGAACCAGCAGGTCCCCACGAAGGTCACCAACGACACGTCGGGGACGGACGTGGTGTCGGTGCTCGCCCCCGCGCGGTTCATCTGCGCCGGCATCACGCACACGGTGACGTTCACGTCGGAGCCGGGGGATCAGATCCACCTGTTCCAGTTCGGTCCCGTGGCCACGGAGCACATCCAGTTCGTGCTGGAGCGCGAATAGCAATCCCCCTCAGCCCGAGGGGAGGGCGTGCGTCCACCAGGACAAGGTGGGCCACCCCGCCGGTCCAATGCCGCGTGAAGGTCTGCCCGCTACGGTGACGGTATCTCTCGGACCCGGAGGCCTACCGCATGCGCCACGCCGCTCCCCGAAGGACGCTCGCCCCTCACGAGGAAGTGCAGACGTTGCCCCACTACCTGGTGGGCGAAGCACTGGATGGCATCCTCTACGTCTCGTCGCCACCCATCACGCGCAAGCAGGGCATGACGCCGCTCATGGGACGCGCGCCGGAGGGCTGGTGGTGGACCTCCGAGCCCCGGCTGCTGTTGGGCGAGGACGTGCTCGTCCCGGACCTGGCGGGCTGGATGAGCGGACGGCCGCCGACACTGCCGGATGGCTCGTTCATCGACCGCGTGCCGGATTGGGTCTGCGAGGTGCTCTCGCCCGCCACCGCGAAGCTGGACCTGACCATCAAGCTGCCGCGCTACGCCCGCGCGGGCATCCGACACGCGTGGATCATCAACCCCGTGCACCGCGTGGTGGAGGTGTTCCGCCAGGACCACGAGCGTTGGGTGCTGCTGAACACCTTCGTGAGCGAGGACCGCGTGCGCGCCGACCCCTTCGGCAAGGCGGACCTGGTGCTCGCGCCGTTCTGGACGCAGGTGTGAATCACACCGCGGGCTCCCACGCGCCCGTGAATGCGTCGAAGCGGCGCACGTTGACGCTCAGCGCCCGGTACACCTGCGTGTCCGTCCCCACTTCCACCGGCGTCCCATCCGCGGGCACCGTCAGCCGCTCGAAGCGCGCGCCGGTGAACCAGCGGTGCGGCTGCGGCTCCAGGACGAAGAGGCCCTCGTCATCCAGGTCCACCTCGATGGGCACGAAGTCCACGCGCTGGAGCTCCACGGGCGGCGGGAAGTCCATCGCGACGCGGAAGGGCACGCGCACCGAGTCCTGGGTCGCGACGCCCTCCAGGAACAGCGAGCGTCCCTCCATCACGTCCGCCTCCTCTCCCAGGGCGCTCGACGGCGGCTGGAGCAGCAGCGACAGCGACCGCGCCATGCCCGCGATGCCAGGGGAGCGCCCCAACACGCGCGCCTGCCCTGCGTCCGCGAGCAGGTCGAAGACCACTTCCCTGTCCCACTCGCCCAGCACGCGGCCCCCGGAGAAGAAGTCCCCTTCGTGCGCGTGCGCGGTGGGCAGCAGCACGTCTCCCAGGCGGCGCAGCAGGGCCTGGGGCTGGAGGGGCGAGGCCTTCTCGAACAAGTAGATGGGCCCCAGCACCAGGCGCGCGGTGGTGAGCGTCACGCGCCAGCCGGTGTCGGTCGTGAAGGCGCCGACGGTGGACTCACCGGACGCGAGCGCCGTGCGCAGCCCCATGCGGAAGGTGATACTCCGACCTCCAGTGCCGGACAGGCCACAGCCCGCCGCGAGCGCTCCGCCCAACATCCACGTGAAGGCTCGACGCGAGTAGTGCTTCATGGCCGGTCCTCCTGGAGGTCCAGGTACACGGTGAGGGTGCCGCGCACGGTGCGGGGTGCACCGGCGGAGAAGTGGCGCGTGGCCAGCAGGGACGCGGGCGCGTCGGGGCCGCGGAAGTTGGACACGTAGTTGAACTCGGACTCCCGCCAGCGCGCGTCCAGCAGGTTCTCCACGGACAGGCCCAGCTCCACGGCGCGCCAGCGCGCGCGGGCCGCCACGTCGAAGAGGAAGATGGACTCGCTGTAGCGATCCAACGGCAGGGGCTTGGGCCCGATGGCGCTGTGCCCCAGCGCCACGCTCCACCCCACCGGCTGCCGGGCCACGGTGGCCGTGCCCCGCCACGACGCGTCCACGCGCCCCAACACCTGCGGGATGTACGGCAACACCGCGCCGTCCCACAGCCTCCATGAGGGCGCCCCAGGCAACGGCTGCGTCGCGCGAGCCCACGCGAGGCTCGCCTGCACGTCCAGGTGTTGCTCCCACTGGAAGCGCGCGCTGCCGAACGCGCCCAGCCGCTGCGATGGGCCAATGGGCTGGTTGCGCCCCGTCGTCTCGCTGAACACCAGGTCCTGCGACACGCGCGTGGCGAACACCGCGCTCCGCAGCTCCAGCGAGGACGGACCGTCGCCCCACCGCCAGCCCAGGCCCGTCTCCCCGGATGTCACTCGCGCGTAGGGCGCGAACTCCGCGTCGGACAGGCCCGCCGCGTCGCTGGAGCGCGCCCCCAGGCCCGCGCTGGTCAACCACGTGAGGCGCGGCGTCAGGCGCACCTCCGCGCTGGCGCGAGGGCTGGCGAAGAAACCGTAGGCCTCCACGGACTCCTCCGGGATGCGGGCCCCCTGCCGGTCCTCCGCCGGCCGGTTCAGGTCCTCCACGCCGAACAGGAACGTGTCCACGCGCACGCCGCCGCGCAGCGTGAGCCACTCCAGCGGCGCGCCGCGCAGGGACAGGTACGCGCCCAGGTTCGTCACGCGCACCTGGTTGTCGAACACGGTGGCGTAGGGCGCGCCGCCCTTGTCGCGCAGGCGCCGCGCGCGGGTGTGCACGTTGTCGTAGCGGGCCACGTAGCCCAGCTCCACCGGCTGCGGCTGCCCCCACCAGGTGAGGCCCGGCGTGTAGCGGCCGCGCAGGCCCACGGTGGTGCCCTGATAGGACTGCTCCGTGTTGTCGCCGCGCTGGGCCTCGCCGATGGGAGGCGTGTCCTGGAGGAAGCCGGTGAAGTTCTCGCGGCTGCGCATCCGCCGGGCGATGGCGAAGGCCTGCTGCACGAAGCGGCCTCCGCGCCCCAGCCGGGACGTCAGCTCCACGGAGGCCATGTGGCGCTGGCTCGCGCCGCCCTGGTTCGGGTCGTAGAGGCAGAAGAACTGCGAGTCCGCATCCGGCTCACACGGCAGCCGAGCGTCCACGACGTCCGTCTCCCGCACCACGCCCGCGGAGCCATAGCGCGCGCCGTAGCTCGCGCCGAACAGGCGCAGCTTCGTCTCCGGGCCCAGGCGCAGCTCCGTCTGGGCCATCAGGCCCGCGTTCGCGTATGCGCGGTTGGGGCCGAAGCCGTGCCCCTGGCGCAGCAGCACGCCGACGAAGGTGGCGGCGGTGGACTCGGGCGGGCCCCACACCAGGGACAGCCGGCGCGACGCGAAGCTGCCGTAGCTGGCGGACGCGGTGATGCCCCGCTGCTCCAGCCCCAGCTGGTACTCCACGGTGCCCGCCACGCCGAAGTCGCCCTGGGACGGATCATACGGGCCCTCCGTCACGCGCAGCGACTGCACCAGCTCCGGGATGATGAAGTACGTGTCCGCGTAGCCGTGACCGTGGGCCTGGGAGACCTCGTTGAGGGGCACCCCGTCCAGGCGGAGCTCCACGTCCTTGCCCTCGCCCGCGTCGAAGCCGCGCAGGTAGACGGTCTCCGCGTGCCCCTCCCCGCCGTGGTTGGCCAGCATCACCCCCGGCGCCAGCAGCATCAGGTCCGTGGCTGAATTGCGAGGCACGTCCGCCAGCTGCCCCACCGTGATGTGGAAGTCGCCCACCGCGACCGGAGGCGGAGCGGCGGACTGCCCCCGCACCGTGGTGGAGAACGCGGGTGGCTCCGGCTTCGGAGGGGGCGCGGGCTCCTCCACCTCCACCACGGGCTCGAACATCACCGGCACGTCCACGCGCACCTCCAGCGGTTCTTCTCCCCGGCGCGCGGGCTGGAAGCGCCAGCGCAGAGCCGCCGCCATCGCGGCCCGGTCGAACGCGGCGCCCCCGGACTCCTGGACCTCCACCTGGGACACCTCTCCCCCGCTGTCGATGGTCAGCCGCAGCAGCACCCGCACGGCCTCCGTCAACGGCGGGACGTCCGCCGGCATCACGGGCGGCGGTGCCTCCACGGGGACGGGCGGCGTCACGGGCGCTTCGGGCGACGCGCTCAACAGCCAGAGCACCAGCGTCGGGATGAACACGGGCAACGACCTCGGCCTTCGGGGCCCACCCGGCACGGGCAGCCTCTCCAACGGCCGTCCGTGGATATCGCAACCCAGGCTTGACTTGCAACATAGTTACAAATACCAACCGGATGCATGAACCGACGAAGCAAGTGGACCCGGGGCCTGCTGCCAGGCGCGCTGGCGCTCATGGCCTCCGGCTGCGGTGACGCCGTGGCGCGGGGCGACGTGCGGGTGTCGTTGAGCGGCGGGGACGGCACGCAGCGCGGCTACGCGGATCACCTCTTCCAGGACGGCTGGTCCGTGCAGTTCACGAAGTACCTGGTGTCCCTGGGCGACTTCACCCTCACCTCCGCGGCCGGCGACGTGCACGCCACGACGGAGCACCTGCTGGTGGACGTGCAGAAGGGGGACGTGCCGCTCACCGGCCTGACGGGCCTGGAGGCCGGGCGCTACGGCGTGGCCTTCCGCGTGAGCCCTCCGGAGGCCCGCACCGTGGCGGGCACGTCCGTGTCAGCGGACGACCTGGCGATGATGCGCGGGCGCGGCTTCAGCTACTTCGTGGAGGGCCGCGCACAGAACCGCGACCCCACGCTGGGCCTCTACACCTTCCGCATGGGCTTCCCCGTCGACGCGCGGATGGTGGACTGCATCAACGGCGTGGACGGCACCCAGGGCATCGTCGTGCCGGAGAGCTCCGTGGCGGAGGCGGAGGTCACCATCCACGCCGAGCACATGTTCTACGACCGGCTGGGCACCCACCGCGGCGTGCAGCTGCGCTTCGAGGCCATCGCCGCCACCGCGGACGCGAACCACGCCATCACGCCGGAGGGACTGGCCTCCCAGGATCTGCTCGACCTGCGCGGGCTGGACGGCGGCGAGCTGCGCGACGCCCAGGGTCAGCCGGTCGTCTACCAGCCCGGCGCCTACGCCCTGCGCACGCTCCAGGAGTTCGTCACCCAGAGCATCGTGGATCAGGCGCACCTCAACGGCGGCGGAGTCTGCACCGTCGCCGCGCCGTAGGGCCTCCCCGTCACGCGGGAAGGCCCCGGCGGAGGCGTCAGGCCTTGGGCGCTTCCTTCGCGGCGCGCTGCGCTTCGACCTCGCGCCGCACGTCATCCATGTTCAGCCCGCGGACCTGCCGGAGCAGATCCTCCAGCGCCGCCGCAGGCATCGCGCCCGGCTGCTCGAACAGGAGGATGCCGTCCCGGAACACCATCAGCGTGGGGATGGAACGGATCTCGAAAGCACCAGACAGCTCCGGCTGCGCGTCGGTGTCGATCTTCCCGAACACGATGTCCGCGTGCTTGGTGGAGGTGCTCTCGAAGATGGGCGCGAACGCGCGGCAGGGACCACACCAGGTCGCCCACCAGTCCAGGATGACGATGCCGCTCTTGCCCACCGTCTCCTTGAAGTTGTCCTTCGTGATTTCGAGCGTCGCCATGAAGTCCTCCTACTTGACGTCCAACAGCTCCACCTCGAACAAGAGGGTGGCGTTGGGGGGAATCACACCGGCCGCGCCGCGCGAGCCGTAGCCCAGCTCCGGCGGGATGGTGAGCTTGCGGACGCCGCCCACCTTCATGCCCGCGACGCCCTGGTCCCAGCCCTGGATGACCTGGCCCGCGCCCAGCCCGAAGGTGAAGCCCTGACCGCGGTCCCGGCTGCTGTCGAACTTCTTGCCGTCCGTGAGGGTGCCCACGTAGTGCACCGTCACCCGCTTGCCCGAGACCGCTTCCGCCCCGGTCCCGACCTTCACGTCTTCCACTCCCAAGCTCATGCCAGGCTCCTCAAGGCGGACATCCGCCGTGGAAAGATGGGCACTCTAATGCCGGGCGCAGCCTCCTGCCTCCCTGAATGCCCCGCCCCGGACCGGAATAAAAGCGACGGCGGGGCCCCGGATGATTCCGGACACCCCGCCGCCAGGTCCTGCCATGGACTTCAGGTCAGAACGTGCCACCCACGTTCAGCGTGGTCGTGTAGCTACCGCCGCCCGACGGGTCGCCGCCGCCCGGATCGATGTCCGGAGCGAACTGCTTGTCGAACAGGAAGTTGTAGTAGCCACGCAGGTCCGCGGTGAAGTGGCCGAAGTGGCCGCGCACGCCCACGCCCGCCGGGACGTTGCCCACGGTGTCGTCGCTGTAGCCGAGCGCCTCACCGCCGCGGAAGTGGTAGTTGCTGATGCCGATGCCGCCCAGCAGGTACGGCTGCACCGCCGTCGGCGTGATGGCGAGCGTCAGGGCCGCCTGGCCACCGTTGCGCACCAGGTCCGGACCGTCATCCGCGCCCAAGGAGCCGGCGTTCTTGATGTTGTTCAAGGCGCCGGAGTAGCCGACTTCAACACCCAGCACGGACGTCGGCTTGAGCGACGCCGTCACGGCCGCGGAGGGGCCGGGGGCAAGCTGCGGAGCCAGGGCGCCGGTGTAGCCTTCCACACCGCCACCGATGAGGAGCGTCAGGCCCTTCTTGTCGCTCTTGCTCTTCTTCTCCACCTCCAGCGGCTGGATGTCCTCATTCGCTGACGCCGTGGGCGTGTAGCTGGGGGCCGGAGGCGGCGTGGTCACGCCGCTGCCGCCCGTGGCCTGCTCGCCGTACAGCGAGCTGTCCTGCTGGCTCATGCCGCCGCTGCTCGTGCCGGACGGAGGCGGAGGCGGAGGCGGAGCGGGAGGCTGCGCCTGGGGAGGCGATTCGAGCGGTTCGCTCTGCGGCATGGTGCCACTGCCGCCCACCCCGGACTCGTTCAACGGCTCGCAACGCATCGGCGTGTTCAGGTAGACCACGCCGCTGCCCTTGTCGCTGGAGCCGCTCAGGTCCTTGCTGCTCTTCGAGGAGTCATCGAGCGACCCGGACGAGCCGCTGCCGCCCGTGCCCTGAAGCGATTCATCCACCGGCGCCTCCTCGATAACGAGGTCCTCCTCCTGGACCCCACCCTGAGAGGATTGCGCCGTCGTGTCCTTGTTCTGCGTGTCCTTGGGAGCAGCGGCCTGCCCTGGAGGGCAATCCTTCTCCGCCGCACCCGCGCCCGTCCCATACATGAGCGCCGCGATGGCGCCCGCCAGAATCTTCGCTTTCATCCAACCCTCCATCGTCGACTGACTGACACGAAGGTTGTCTTGAGCGGGACATCCGGCAAGCCTTGCGCGGACCGTCAAAGACAGCCGGCCTGCTCGCCTGCCCCCCAAGGGTGAAGGCGTGGTTTCAGAGCCACTTCACGGGGACGGAGGGCTCGGACGCCCCCCTATCCACCGTCAAAAACAGACGTCCATCAACATCCGTCAGGCTTTGCGCAGCCAGGCCGAACCGGTGACGACAGGCAATTGCAGCGCGCGCTCACGGTCCAGATCCAGATTGCCGATGTGCAGCGACAGCGGCGCCTGCACCCACTTGTAGATGGACTGATGGAACAGGCGCACGAAGCGGTCCACGTATCCGCCCAGCCGGTCCGCATCCACCTCCGGGAACATCGCGGTGAGCGCGGTGCGCATCTCCGAAGGGGTGAGCTTCTCGCCCGCGTGCAGGTAGAAGCACGCGTCCAGGATGGGGAAGGGCATGAGCTCCTCCTCACCCACCTGATCATGCGCCAGCTCCGGCCCCGCGGGCTTGGCGAGCACCTTGCTGATGCCCTCGTAGCCGGTGGTCTCCCGCAGGTAGTCCAGCAGGTACATCACCACCGTCTTGGGCACGTTGGCGATGACCGCGAGCGCGCCCATCAGGTCGCCGCCGATGGTGGTGTAGCCCACGGACTTCTCGCTCATGTTGCCCGTCTGCAGGAACAGGCCGCCGCAGGAGTTGCTCCAGTTCCACATGCGCTGGGCGCGGATGCGGGCCTGGATGTTCTGCTCGGTGATGGGGGTGAGCTTCGTCTCGCCCAGCATCGTCTGGGCGGCGGCCTTCTCCCGCTCGAAGGCCTCTTCGATGGAGACCACCTGGAAGGGCACGCCCAGCTCCCGCGCGATGGTCTCCGCCGCGTCGCGCGTCTGCTGACTGGAGTACGGGCTGGGCATGTAGAACGCCTGGATGAGCGAGCCCGGGTTGTCCGGCCGCGCGCGCTTCGCGTACCGGTGCGCGATGAGCAGCGTGAGCAGCGAGTCCCGTCCGCCCGACAGCGCGATGCCGAACAGCTTGAAGGCGCGCGTCTTCTCGAAGTAGTCGCCCACGCCCAGCGACAGCGCATCCAGGATGTCCTCGCACAGCGCCACGCGCGCGGTGCGGCGGGTGTCCGGCGCGGGCAGGAAGAAGCTGCGGTGCGCGGGCACGGGAAACGTCAGCTTCTGGCGCTGCGTCTTCACCGCCTGCGTGCAGTCCAGGGTGGGCACCTTCCTGCCACCGGCCGTCACCCAGTCCTCGCGGTCCACGCGCCAGGTGGTGTTCTCCGTGCGCAGGCGCAGCGTGCGGTCCAGGTCCACCACGGCGGAGCTGAAGCCCTGCTGGAAGCGCGGCGTCTCCAGCACGTGGCGGCCGTTCTGGTTGATGAAGCCGCCGCCGTCGAAGATGAGGCCGTCGTTGCTGCCCACCGCGTTCGCGTAGGCGATGGTGACCTGGTGGTCGGACGCGCGCGTGGCGATGAGCTCGCGGCGCGTCTCCCAGAAGCCCAGGCGGAAGGGGGACGCGGACAGGTTCACCACCAGCTCGCCGCCGGAGTACGCGCGCCGGCGCATGGGGCCGTCCGCGCTCCAGATGTCCTCGCACACCTCCGGCGCCAGCGTGCCGAAGTCGAACTGGAAGAGGGAGTCACCCAGCGGCACGCCCTGGTGCGTCTCCGCCATGCCCGGCTGGCCGTGGCCGAAGGTGCGGCCCTCGTAGAAGACGTTGTACGTGGGCAGCTTCTCCTTCGGCACCAGGCCCAGGACCTTGCCGCCCGCCACCACCGCGGCGCAGTTGAGGCGCACGCCCTGGTGGGCCACGCCCACGCCCAGGATGCTCACCAGCGGCAGCGCCGCGGTCTCCCTCGCGAAGCGCTCCAGCTCCGGCCACTGGTGGTCGATGAAGCCCTGCCACTGGACCAGGTCCTCCGCGGGGTAGCCGGCAATCACCTGTTCGGGGAAGACGCCCAGCGTGACGTCGTCCGCCGCCATCTTCCTCGCCAGGTCCAGCACCCGGTCGGTGTTCGCCTGGAAGGCGCCCACGGTGGTGTTGACGCTGGCGATGCCAATCTTCACGAGCCGCATGGTGCGTCGCTCTCCCTCAAGAAGGCGTGACGCCCCCGAGCAATGCGCGCATGGGGGGGCCAGGGCAAGCGGAGGATGCGGCCCCGGGCCCCGAGGCGTTCAGTTCCCCCGCCGGGAGGGCCTCTGGCTAGTTCAGCGGTCCGCTGGGGCGCACCGGCTGCAACTGACTCAAGAGGTCGCTCACGTCCACCAGCACCTGCTCCAGCCGGCGCCGCACGTCCAGCTCGCCCAGCAACTCCTGGCGCCGTCCGGGCTCCGGCACCAGCGCGGACGCCACCACATCCGCCAGCATGCCCCCACCGGCGCGGGCGGCCACCGGCAGCAGGCTCTCCGCGAACGAGGGCGGCACCCGGCCCGCCAGTTCGAAGACGGCCTGGCGCAGCTGCTCCTCCTCTGGCCCGGTGTAGAGCGGATCCGCCAGCACCTGGGCGCGCACCTGACGGTAGAGCGTGTCCGGCGACAGCTCCTTCACCATCTGGACGCGGCTGACGCCCTGCAGGAGGATGTTGTAGCGCCCGTCCTCCACCTGTTCGTCCCAGACGATGACGCCCGCGCACATCAGGGGCTGCAGCGGCGGACGGCCCTCGTAGTTGCCCTCCCAGCCCGGCTCCAGCTGGCCCAGCGCCAGCACCCGGTCCGTGGCGAGGGCGTCCTTCACCAGCGCCCGGTAGCGCGGCTCGAAGATGTGCAGGGGAATCACGGTGTGCGGGAACAGGACCGCCGACGGCAGGGGAAACACCTTCAGCGCACCGGCGGCGCGTTCCACGGTTTCTTGTGCGGTCATGGTCACCCTTCCCCGTGTGTAAGCCCCCGGGGCATGGGGCGCATTCCAATCAGGCAGGCGCCCGGGCCCGGGGTCCCGGTGGCAAGGGCCCCGGGTTCCGCTAGGGTGCGCCCCCGAATGTCCTCTACCGAGCCTTCCCCCCAGACCTCCC
>NZ_RAWF01000262.1:0-13889 GCF_003612075.1 Corallococcus sp. CA041A | reverse complement strand
GTGGAGCACTGGGGCGTGATGGAGCTGGAGGTGGGCGCGCGGCGGGGCCTGGTGCGCCTGGGCGCGGGCGGCGGCGAGCTGACGCTGGGGCAGCTGGGCTTCACCGGCGCGTTGGATCCGGACGAAGGGCTGCTGGACGTGGAGCGCGCGGAGGTGACGCTCGACGACATCACCGCCACGGTGTCCGGCCGCGTGGAGACGCTGTGTCATCCGGTGCTCGCGCTGGACGCGCAGGTGTTCCTGCCGCTGCGCACGCTGTCGCAGGCGAAGCTGTTGCCGCGTCCGGCCACCGGGCATTTGTGGACGCGCCTGTCCATCACCGGGAAGCCTTCCGCGCTCGCGGTGGGCGCGGACCTGTCCGCGAGCAACCTGGCCTATGAGCAGTACGGTCCGGTGAGCCTCAACGCGCGCCTGTCGTACGCAGGGGACCGCGTGCGCGTGGAGTCGCTGGAGGCCCCGCTGGGCTCCGGCAAGGTGAAGCTGTCAGGCGCGTTGAAGCTCACGCCGGAGCTGCCCGTGGACGTGACGCTCCAGACGGAGGACGCATCCTTCGGGCGCATCCTGGAGCGCGCGGGCGTGGCGGGCTCCTGGGTGGACTTCCCCGCGACGGCGAACGCGCACCTCACCGGGACGCTGCTGCCCCGGCCGTCGTTGTCCGGGCCGTTGGACCTGCGCAGCGGCCGCTTCGTGCTGGCCACGCGCGCGTTCGACGCGCCGGTCAGCGCGGGCAAGACGCTGCTCACCTTCGAGCGGGGCCGCGCGCAGACGGCCGTGAAGCTGTCGGGGGACCGCGTGTCCTTCAGCCGCCTCACGGTGGAGTCCGGCTGCTCGCGCGTGCACGGCGACGTGACGCTCTACTTCGACACCGCGCGCGGCCTGGACATCCAGGGCAACGGCGAGCTGGAGCTGTCGGACTTCGGCCACATCGCGGAGTTGCCGTGGTCCGGGAAGGGCTCCGCGAACTACTCCATCGTGGGGCCGTACTCGGACGTGAAGGTGGACGCGAGCCTGTCCCTGCGCGACTTCACCTTCTGGGGCTTCGGCCTGGGCGTGACGCAGGCGAAGCTGTCGTACTCGAACGGGCTGCTGTCCTTCCCGTCGCTCACCGGCCAGAAGGGGCGCACGCAGTACTTCGGCAACGCGAAGCTCACCTTCGCGCGCCTGCTGCACCTGCGCCTGGATGTGACGGTGCCGCAGGGCCGCACCGAGGACCTGGTGGACCTGGTGGCGGGCCTGAGTCCGTCCATCGCCGTGGTGCAGGGCCAGTTCGCGGGCGCGGCTTCCGGGCGCGTCGAAATCGACAGTCCCCTGGAGAAGCTGGAGGGACTGGTGGCCTTCGACCTGCGCGACACCACGTACCTGGGCCGCCGGCTGGGCGCGGGCTCCGCGCGGCTGCGCTTCGTGGACGGCAAGGAGATGGTGCTGGAGCGCACCGTGCTGGACGGCCGGCTGGGGCGCACCTGGGTGGAGGGCTCGTTCGGCTTCACCGCGGGCGCGCTGGACTACCGCTTCGGCGGAGAGAACCTGTCGCTCGCGGAGGCCGTGGGGCAGGAGACCGCGGAGGAGATGGGCATCCAGGGAACGCTCGCGCTCGCGGGCACCGTGGCGGGCTCGGCGGACAAGCCCGACATCCAGGCCACGCTGAAGGGCCCGCGCATCACCTTCGCGTCGCGCGACCTGGGCGCCATGGACCTCGCGCTGCGCCAGGAGGGCAAGCAGCTGCGCATCACCGGCCGCCCGTTCCGCGACGCGCAGGGCTACCTGAACATGACGGTGAAGGAGCCCTACCTCTTCGACTCCACCGTCGACCTGCTGCTGCCTGAAATCAGGCCGCTGCTGCCGCAGGTGCCGGCGTTGGCGGGCGTCACCGGCATGCTCGCGGGGCGCGTGACGCTGCAGGGCCCGCTGTTGCAGCCGGAGGGCTACACGGTGGGGGCGACCGTGCGGGAGCTGTCGCTCGCGCGGGGCGACCTGCGCGGCCGCAACCAGGGACCCATCGTGCTGACGTACATCAACAACCGGCTGGACGTGCAGCCCTTCCGCTTCAGCGGCGCGTCGGTGGACTTCACGTTGGGCGGCTGGATGAGCCGGCGCGCCATCAACATGAGCCTGCGCGAGGGGCGCATGGACGTGCGGCTCCTGGAGCCGCTGTTGCCCGGCATGGAGCGCGTGGGCGGCCAGCTGCGCGTGGACGCGGAGGCCACCGGATCGATGGACGCACCATCGGTGGTGGGCACCGCGGAGCTGTCCGACGTGCGCCTGTCCATGCGCGACCTGCCGCTCACCGTGCGCGGCATGTCCGGCCGCCTGGAGATGACGGGCCAGCGCGTGCTGCTGGAGCACCTGCAGGCCCAGGTCAACGAAGGCCAGGTGTCCGCGCGCGGCGACATCCGGCTGGAGCGCTTCGTGCCCAAGCGGCTGGCGCTGACGCTGCAACTGGATGCCGTGCCGTACCGGATGACGGAGGACCTGCCGCTCACCGTGTCCGGCCTGTTGCAGGTGGTGGGTCCGCCCACGGGGCCCACCGTCACGGGTGGGCTGGACATCATCAAGCTGCGCTACCAGAAGCCGCTCGACATCGAAGCGCTGCTCAAGACGATGCAGAAGAAGCCGAACCTCGCCGTGGGCGGAGGGGGCGAGCGCGCGAGGGACCCCTTCTTCACCTGGGACGTCAACGTGCACTTCGGCGACGTGCGCGTGGACAACAACCTGGCGAAGGCCCGGCTGCTGGGCGACGTGCGGCTGACCGGCACGGACGTGAAGCCAGGGCTCCTGGGCCGCGTGGAGGCGGCCGAGGGCAGCCAGGCGTTCTTCCGCAACAACCTCTTCACCATCGACCAGGGGCAGCTGGAGTTCCGCGACGCGTCCGGCATCGACCCGGTGTTCGAGGTCCAGGCGCAGACGTCGGTGCGCGAGTTCGTGGTGAAGCTGCATGCGTTCGGCCGGCCGGCCAACCCGCTGGTCGTGCTGTCCTCGGAGCCGGTGCTCACGGAGGGTGACATCCTGTCGCTGCTGACACTGGGTGTGACGAGCGCGGACAAGGACACGGCCGCGTCGGCGAGCTACGGTCTGGCGGCGGAGGCCCTCTTCAACGTGTCAGGACTGGACCGGCAGGTGCGCCGGTTCCTGCCCAGCAACCCCGTTCTCAGGGACTTGTCCCTGCAGATCTCCACCACCTACAACGACGCCACCCGGCAAGCGGAGCCGACCGCACAACTTGAGTCGAAGTTCCTGTCCGAGCAGCTTAAAATCGGGATGACCCAGCCAGTGAGTGGGCGAGGCACCCGGGCACGCGCTGAGTACCGCTTCGACGACCGTCTTTCCGCACAGGCCCAGTGGGACAACGAGAACAGCCAGGCGTCGTTCGGAAACCTCGGGCTCGAGCTGAAGCTGGGCTGGGAGGTCGAGTAGCCGCGCTGGCCGCGGTGGTGCTCCTCGTGTGCGCGCTGCCGGCCTTCGCCGCGCCCGTGGGCCACGACGATGACGCTCCGGATGTGGTGGCCGTGGAGCTGCACCTGCCGGAGGGCATGGCCCCGGACGGGCTTTCGGGCCTCGTCACCCTGCGCAAGGGACAGGCGCTGACGCCGGGCGCGGTGCGCAAGTCGGTGGAGCAGCTGTTCGCCACGGGTCGCTTCGCGGACGTGGTGGCGTTCACGCAGGAGGTGCCGGGGGGCGTGCGGCTGGTGTTCAAGCTCACGCCGCTGCCGCTGCTGTCGCACGTGGCGGTGCGGGGCAACCAGGTCCTCACGTCCGGGGAGCTGCTGGAGGCGAGTGGGCTGCTCCAGGGCGGGCCGTTGGATCCGGAGGAACTGGACACCGCGGCGGACGCCGTGCGCGAGGCCTACCAGCGCAAGGGCTACGACGCCGTCGACATCCAGGTGGAGGAGCGGCCGGTGCCCGCGGGCGGCGTGGCGGTGACGCTGGTGGTGGCGGAGGGCAAGCCCACCCGTGTGCGCCAGGTGACCTTCTCCGGCAGCCCCGCGCTGCCGCTGCCGCGCCTGGTGGAGGCGCTGGGGATGAAGCCTGGAGAGGTCTTCGACCGGGCGAAGCTGGACGGTGGCCTGGAGCGGCTGCGCGTGCTCCTGCGCGAGGGCCAGCACTGGCGGGCCTGGGTGGGCACGCCCACCGTCGTCGTGGAGGACAGCGAGGCGTCCGTGGCGGTGCCGGTGTCCGCGGGGCCCGCGTTCCACCTGCGCTTCACGGGCAACCGCCGCTTCCCGGACTCGTTGCTGGCGCGCGTGGTGGCCTACGACGGCGAGGAGGCGATGGACGAGACCGTGGCGGCGCGGCTCGCGCGGCGGCTGGAGGCGTTCTACCGGCGGCGCGGCTTCCACGACGCGCGCGTGCGGTCGCTGGAGGTCATCCGGCCGGACGGCGAAGCGGCGGTGCTGGGCTTCCAGGTGGACGAGGGCGCTCCGCTGCGCGTGACGGACGTGCGCTTCCACGGCAACGCGGCGCTGTCCTCCGACGTGCTTCGCTCCATGCTCACCAACCAGGTGGCGGCGCTGGAGACGTGGCCGGAGCTGGACCTGCCCATGCGCGAGGACCCGCTGGAGACGGAGGGCCGCGATCGCCGCAACGACACGCGCGTGATGTCTCCGCCAGACCCGTCCACGGTCTACGTGGAGGACACGTGGCTGGAGGCCGCGGACGCGATGACGACGGCCTACCGCGAGCAGGGCTTCGCGTCCGCGCAGGTGACCTTCCGGGGCCTCACGCTGGACCGGGTCCATCACACGGCGGACGCGGACTTCGACGTGGAGGAGGGGCCCCAGGCGTTGATCCGCGCGCCCATCTTCCTGGGCATCCCGCTGGAGGTGGATCCCGTCTGGGTGAACCTGCTCCTGCCCGTGGGGACGCCGCTGAGCTTCGAGAAGGTCGACCAGGCGCAGGCCGCGCTGGAGCGGGGACTGGGCCGCGAGGGCTATCTCTTCGCGCACGTGAGCAACTCGGTATCGGTGGAGGAGAACGGCACCTCCGCGCAGGTGACCTACCGCACGGACGCGGGGCCTCGCGTGCGCGTGGGGCAGGTGCTGCTCCAGGGGCTGACGCGCTCGGATCCGGACGTGGTGCTGGCGCAGCTGGACCTGAAGCCCGGCGCCCCGCTGTCGGTGGAGGCCTTGGCGGAGGCGCAGCGCCGGCTGTCGCGGCTGGGGCTGTTCCGCCAGGCGGAGGTGTCGCTGGCGGACCCCAACCGCCGCGAGGCTTCCAAGGACGTGCTGGTGACGGTGCAGGAGCGCCCGCGCATCGACGGCGAGGTGTCTGGCGGCTACTTCCTGGTGGACGGTCCTCGCATCACGCTGGACACGGCGTGGCGCAACCTGGATGGCCGGGGGCTCAACCTCCTGGCTCGCGGCAAGGTGAACTACGCGGGCGCGAGCGCGGAGGCGCTGTCGTCCTCGCGGCTTCCGGCCGGGTGCTCCACGGGAGAGCTGTCCGGCGAGGTGTGTACCTCCGACCTGGATGGCTTCAGCGGCCTGGGCGGGCGCGGCAACCTGGCGCTGTCCCAGCCCCGGCTGTCCTTCCTGGCGCCGCAGGAGATTGGCGCGCGGTTGGACCTGATTGGCGAGCGCGTGCACCGGCCGTCGTACCTGTCCACGCGGTTCGCGGCGGTGCTGGGCGCGGACTGGGCGCTGGCGTCGTGGGTGAACGTGTCGCTCCAGTACGAACTGGAGAACAACCGGCTGCGCTCGCGCGGAGGCGTGCTGGAGCTCATCAACCGCGCGGACCAGGAGCGCCTGCGCTACCCGTACGGCGACTTCGCGCTGCACTCGCTGCGCCCGTCCATGACGTTGGACTTCCGCGACGACCCGGCGAACCCGCGGCGCGGCATGGTGCTCAGCAGCAGCGTGGAGTTCATGCGCGGCATCAGCGTCCACCCCACGGACGTCGCGGGCAACCGCGTGCCGGAGTTCCCCATCGACGGCGTGAAGCTGTCCGGCAGCGTGAGCGCGTACGCGCCGCTGGGCCGCCGCGCGAGCGTGGCGGTGAGCGCGCGCGCGGGCACCATCGTGCCGCTGACGCAGGGGGCGCAGAACATCGGGTCCAAGCTGTTCTACCTGGGCGGCTCCTCCAGCCTCCGGGGCTTCCGCGAGGACGGCGTGCTGCCGCAGGACGTGCGCGAGGTGCTGCACCAGCGGCTGGCCGCGTGCCGCGCCGTGATTTCCCCCGCGGGCTGCCCGGACGACCTGAAGGCGGTGCTCGCCGGACAGGTGCCCGCGAGCCAGGGCGGCGAGCTCTTCACGCTGGCCAAGGCGGAGCTGCGCGTGCCGGCCATCGCCTCGGTGGACCTGGGGCTCTTCTTCGAAGCGGGCAACCTGTGGCAGGACCGCACGCTGTTCGACCCGGGCGTGCTGCGCTACGCGGCGGGCGTGGGCCTGCGCTACGTGACGCCCGTGGGGCCGCTGGCCTTCGACGTGGGCTTCAACCTGGACCGCGACGAAGCGCTCAACGAGGCGCCCACGCAGTTCCACTTCAGCATCGGGACGTTCTGACCGGAGGCCCTTGCCCATGCGAACCCGCCGTGCGCGCCGTGAAGTGGCCTGGGGCCTGGGCCTGCTGGGATTGTTCGCGCTCGCGTGTCAGCACGGACCGGACACGGCCCAGAAGGCGCCGCGTCCCGCGTGGATGCCGCCGGAGGGCACCTGTCCTCGCGGCGCGCAGCTCCAGATGGAGCGGCTGGGGCTGAAGGTAGGGGACCGCATCCCCGTCATCGTGGACAGCATCCAGGACCACCCGGGTCCGGCCCGGTACAACTACAGCTTCGTCATCGCGCTGCCGCAGGCGGAAGGGGAGGCGAAGCTGCCGGGAGCGCGCATCGGCGGGCGGCTCTACGTGACGAAGCACCGCGTGTTCGGCCGGTACGATCGCATCTTCACCCCGGAGAGCGGCGCCACGTCCGTGCCCTTCTGCGGCGTGCTGCTGGACACGCGCTGGGACCGGGACGGCGAAGGGCTCATCGCGTATCCCAGCCCCATGAAGGGCTTCTCCGTGGTGCAGGACAACACGGGCGTCATCCAGGTGGTGGACCGCTACCCGTGAGGCCCGCGCGTCAGTCGACGTGCAGGGTGTAGGACCGCTCGTCGGAGAAGAGCAGGTCCCCCACGCCGAGCCGGAAGGTGAAGTCGCCCTGGGTCGTGGGCTTGCCGGAGAGGATGCCGTCCTTCGTGTCCAGGAGGATGCCGGGTGGCAGTGCTCCGCTCTTCACGCTCCAGTTGCCCGTGCCGCTGGCGCGCACGGTGTAGCTGTAGTCGGAGCCCACGCGGCCCATGGGCACGGCCTTCGACAGCAGGGTGACGGTGCCGGGAGCGCTCGTGACGGTGATGGAGAGCGTGCTGGTGGTGGACTGGGGCGGGGTGTCGCTGTCCGTCACGACCACCGCGAACGTCCTCTTCCCGGACTGGGCCGGGGTGCCGGTGATGAGGCCGTTCGACGCGAGCGTCAGCCCCGACGGCAGCGCCTGTTCTGGCTCGAGGGCGAAGGTGTATGGCCCCTTGCCTCCCGTGGCGGAGACGCGCTCGGTATAGGCGCGATTGATGAGGGCGTCCGCCAGCGGCTCCGGCCCCGCGACCCGCAGCAGCGGACGGACGCGCAGGGTGAGGCTTCCGCTGGCGCGCTTCGTCGGGGTGCTCAGGTCGGTCACCTGCACCGGGAGGACCTGCTCCCCCGCCTGCGTGGGCGCGCCGGTGACGCGGCCCTCGGTGTCGAGCAGGATGCCCGCGGGAAGCGGGCCGGTGGCCTCGAACGTGTACGGCGGGGTGCCGCCCCGCGCCTGGAGCTGGCCTGAATAGGGAGTGGACTCGACAGCCTCCGTCAGGAGGGACTCCAGCGCGAGCGCGGCGGGGCCCGCGTCATTGCTTCCCGCGTCTGTTTGCCCCGCGTCCGGTTCCCCCGCGTCCGTCGCGCCGGCATCCCCGGCGCCCGCGTCCGACTCCGTGCCTCCATCCTGCTCCGTGCCCGCGTCCGGAGGGTCCACGGGCTTGGGGTCGTCGTCGCAGGAACCCCCCTCGCCACAGGCCGGCAGACAGCGGTTCTCCGAAGTGAGGCACGACGTGCCGGAGGGGCAGCCGCCGGCCGTGTCGCATATGGCGAAGCGCGACAGGTCCGGTGCGAACGTGCACGCCCCCATCGTGAGGACGAAGGCACCCGTCAGCGCGGCGAACAGTTTCCTCACGGCAGCTCCCAGATGAAGGACACCGTTCCACCGACGCCGAGCAGCGCGCCCGCGCCCAGCAGCACGTTGGACGTCCGCGCCTGGCGGCGGCCCGTTTCCAGCTGCGCCGTGATGCAGTCCGCGAACGCCTCGCCGGCCGTGGCGCAATCACCGCCGTTCTTCGACAGCTTCGACTCCGTGCGCCGTGCCGCCAGCCCGAAGCCCACGCCCGCGAGGAGCGCCGCGCCGCCCACGCCCCACAACACCTTGGGCAGCACGCGCGAGCCCTGGGGCTCCCGCGCCGCCTGCGTCGTCACCAGGGGCGACCACACCTGTTCAATCGCCTGCCGCGCCCGCGCGTCCGCTTCGCCCGGCATCGTGGCCGGGGCCTCGAACTGCGCTCGCGTCTCCGGGCCCCGCGAGTCCGTCACCGTGAGCGCCACGCTGCGCTTGCCTCCCACGCCCAGCGCCACGCCCCGCACCAGCCTGCGCACGCCCAGCGCCGAGGCCTGCGCGCTCCGGCACGCCGCGTCGCCACACGCCGTCAGCGCCGCGCCAGACCCACGCAGCCGCGCCACCGTGTCCTCGCGCGACTCCAGGCACGCCTCCGGCAACGCGGCCACCGCGCGCCGCGTGGCGTCCTCCAGTTCACGCGCGTCCGCGGACGGCAGGGCCAACCTTTCGAAGGGCATGAGCACCACGCGCGTGTTCGCGTCGCACGGCGCTGACACGCGCAGCAGCATCAACAGCAGGGATGCGGGCAGGCTCATGGCAGGCTCAGGGCACCAGCACGGCGTCGGCTTCGTCCGACGACGGCGTGATGCCGAGGCTTGCCATGTAGCCCCGGTAGAAGCGCGGCCCGAAGGGCACGGAGAAGAGCTTGTCGCGCATAACGTCCTGCACTGCGCCCCGGGCCGCCACGCTGGCGTCGTGCCAGGGCAGGCCGCCCGCGTCCACCACCTCCGACGCGCGGCTGATGGCGAACGGCGCCTCCCGGCCGCTGCCGCGCAGGTAGTAACCGCGCCCCAAGGGCAGGGCCACCACCAGCGGACGCTCGCGCTCCTTGTGCAGCTCCACCACGCGGATGCCGCGCGAGTCCTCCACCCACAGCCGGCCCGCCAGTCCCGTGGGCACCATCAGGTAGCCCAGCGACGCGGCGTCCCCCAGGTCCGTCAGCGCGAACGCGCGGTTCAGCGCGGGCGGCTGGATGAACACGTTCGGCTGGCCCCGCACGTCGTCCGTGCCCTGGCTCGCGGCGGCCACGAAGGCCCGCAGCTCCGCGTAGTCCACCTTGCCGTCCCCGTTGACGTCCCCCGCGCCCGACAGCGCCGAGCGCACCATGTGACTGAAGACGCCCGAGCGGATGGCGCTCCACTCCTGGCTCTCCTGCTCCGAGGCCGTGGACAGCACCACGCCCACCTGCGGGAAGCGCGCCAGCTCGCGGTTGCCCAGGATCCCCTTCACAGCATCCACGTACGCGGGGCCCACCGGCAGCGCGCCGCGCGAGTGCACGAAGAAGTACGAATCACACGCGTCCACGATGAGCTGCAGGAAGGACGCCTTGCTGGGCGCGACCACGCGCTCGTACAGCTCCGTGCGCGTCAGCGGCCCGTCCAGCAGGCTCACGGAGCCTTCGCCCGCGGCGCCGCGCTTGCCATGGCCTACGAACACGAAGGTCAGCACGGGCATGGCGCCCTTCGCCCGGTCCTCCGCCATGCGGGTGTTCAGGCGGGCGAGCGCGGCCCCCAGCGCGGGGTGCGTGGGCGGGCGCGTCTTCGCGGCGAGCCCCGGGTGCAGGGCCTGCGTCTCCGCGTCCAGCACGCTCAGCAGCACCACCTCGCGCGAGCGGGGCGCGAACAGTTCGTAGTACCGGGCGCCGTCATCGTCCGCGTAGCGCAAGGGCGCCTGGGATGGCTCGGTGCCCGTGTTGCTGGCCACGATGAGGGCGTAGTGCACCTGCTCCGGCGTCGCGCTCGCGGCGCTCCCCGCCAGGAGTAGGAGAACACCCAGGACCAGCGGCCTGTGAGAGGACATATGCATCAGGGGTTTGCGCGATGCGCTGTGCGAAAGGATGCCACGGGGCGCAACCGACAATCCACTCGGCGCCGCTCGCGACAACATACGGATGACGGGACCATAACGGTCGCGGTAAGCCCCTGAGGGATGGAGTGGGATGACGACACGCTGCGCCGCTTTCGCGAAGGCACCCCAGCGGTGCTGGCGGAGGTGTATCGCGCGCACGCGGAGCCGCTCGCTCGTCTGCTCAAGGCGGCCGCATGGCGGGGAGCCTTCACCCGTCTAAGGAACGCGATGGAGCTGGAGAACACGCTGTTGGAGACCTTCGCGCGCGCCTTCGAGCCGCGCACGCGCGCTGCCTACAACGGCACGCGTCCCTATGCCCACTTCCTGATGGGCATCGCGCGCAACGTGCTGCTGGAGCAGTCGCGCGAGCGCGAGCTGGTGGGCCGCGACGAGGCCTTCGAAGGGCTCACCGAAGCCTCCTCCGACGAGGGCGGGCTGGACGAGCTGTTGGAGGACCGCGAGGTGGAGGCGCTGCTCGCGGCGTTCAAGGGCGGCCTGTCACGTGAAGAGCAACAGCTGTTCGAGCTGCGCTTCAGCGAGGGCCTGCCCCAGGAGGAGGCCGCCACGGCGTTGGGCCTCACGCGCATCCAGGTGCGGCGGCGTGAGTTCGGGGTGAAGTCCCGGTTGCTGGGGTTCCTCCAGTCGAAGGGGTACCTCCAGGACCTGGAGACGCAGGGCTGGAGCTTCTTCAAGCGCCGGGGTGCGCGATGAGTGGGTGTGACGACCGCCGGGCGAAGCAGGCCATGGCCGCGCTCTTCGACAAGGGCCGCGACGGGCTGGACGCGGACGGCTTCGAGCGCCTGCGCGCGCACCTGGCCACCTGTCCCGACTGTCAGGAGACGTACACGCGGCTGTCGCGAGTGGAGTCGGTGCTGGAGCAGCGGGCGCTGCCCCGGAGCAGGAGCGCGCTCCTGGAACAGGCGTTGTTCGCCAGGCTTCAGCCCGCCCCCGCGCGCAGGAAGTGGTTCGCGTCCCCGCTCTTCATGCCCCTGGCGCTGAGCGCCGCCGCCGCGACCGTGGCGCTGGTCGTCGTGACGCCGTCGATGGATCGCTCCGGGCAGGACGTGCCGGAGTGGCAGGCGCGTTCGTCCGCTCCAGGCGAAGGGGCCTGGGGCGTGCGCGCCTTCTGCATCTCGCCCGAGGGCACGGTGCTGGCGGAGGCCCGGCCCGGTGGGACGCTGACGTGCGCGGAGGGCAACGCGGTGCAGTTCAGCTACACCGCGCCGGAGCGCGTGCGCCTGTCGCTGGAGGGGCTGCCGAAGGAAGGCGAGCCGCTGCGCTTCTTCCCGAGCGAGGGCCGGGCCCCGGAGGTCGCCGCGGGCGTGGATGTCACGCTGCCCTTCAGCACGCCCGTGCAGGGTGGGTGGCTGACGGGCCCCGTGCCCGTGCGCGCGCACTTCACCGACGCGCAGGGCCGCACCGTCGCGGACACGCAGGTCACGCTCAAGCCGCGCTGATCCGTCTCCGCGTCACCTCATCCAACCCCACGAACGAACAACCCCCCTCCCGTGCAGGCACGGGAGAGGGGCGGGGACTGCCGTACCTTGTGGGGTCCGTGAGTGACTACGGACGCGGGACACGGCGATCCACTTCCGCGGTGCCGGTGTACTGCGTGGCCACGTTCAGGGAGCCCTTGAGCTGAACGCGCCACGTGCCGGCGGGTGGGTTCGAAATGGTGACGGCCTCACCGGTGGAGGTGCCCTCGGCGCTGGTCGCGACGAGCTCCCCGTTGGGGCCAAAGACATACAGGTCCAGGTCGTAGGCCGGGTTGCCCCAGGCCGTCTTGATGCGCAGGGCGTTGGCTCCCGCGGGCACGGTGAGCGAGTGCTCGTGCTGCGCGGCCCTCAGGGACAGATCCAGGATGGGAAGGTTGATGCTCGTCTTCACCGTGCCCGTCCAGGAGGGCAGGGCGGTGGTCTGCGTGGTGTAGCGGATGCCCACGGCGTCATTCACGAGCTTCGTCGCCGCGTACACGTCCGCGTAGCCCGCGCCCACCTCCCACGTCTCCAGCTGGCGCGTGTTGCCCGCCGCGTCCTTCGTGTACATGGGCCGCGCGGTGGCCTGCACCGCCGCGAGCACGCCATCCATGTCGAGGGCGGGGTTCACCTCCAAGAGCAGCGCGGCGACGCCGGCCATGTGCGGCGCGGCCATGGAGGTGCCGGAGCTGGCCGCGTAGAACGGCTCCGGGTGCAGCAGGTCCAGCCCCAGGTACGGCTGCATGATGGCGCCGGTGAGCGCGCGCGCCGCCACGATGTTCACGCCCGGCAGCGTGATGTCCGGGTGGTGGAGCGCATCGCCCGGGATGCCCCGGCTGGAGAAGGACGCCAGCTCGCCCGGCGCGTCCTGGCTGAGCAGCGGGTTGGTGGCCGCGGTGGTGTCACGCGACGTGCCGGCCGCGACGGAGATGGCGCACGGCGAGGCGCTGTACGGGTTGAGCGTGTCGGGGTCGGAGCCCTCGTTGCCCGCCGCGAACACCACCACCATGCCCAGGTCGTAGGCGCGCTTCGTCGCGATGGAGATGGGGTCGAGCGGCGCGAAGTGGCTGCCGCTGGTGCCCCACGAGTTGGAGATGACGCGCACGTTGTGCGTCTCGCGGACGTCGGGGTCCATGAGGAAGTCGAAGCCTTCCAGCGCGAACAGGATGCTCAGCGCGTCGCCGGTGCCCACGCCCAGCAGCTTCGCTCCGGGGGCCACGCCCTGGTGCCTTCCACCGGAGCGCGCGCCCGAGCCGGCGATGATGCTGGCGCAGTGCGTGCCGTGGCCGCTGGTCAGGTCGCTGTTGGGCGTGTCCACGTACAGCGCGCCGCCAATGCCCAGGTCCAGCGGGGACGCGACGACCTTCACGTTGCGCGCCACGTTGGGGAAGTCGCCGTGCGTGCCGTCCAGGCCGGAGTCGATGACGCCCACGCCGATGCCCGCGCCCGTCGTCTCATACGCGGTGCGCGCGGTGTCCGCGTGGATGTACGGCACGCTGGTGTCCAGGAAGTACTGGAGCGGTTTGTCCTCGTAGATGGACAGCAGGCCCAGCGGCTGGAGCTCCTGGCGCAACGTGGCGATGAGCTTCGGCGTCACCGGGACCTTCAGCGCCACCATGGGCAACGACTTGAGCGCCAGGACGTTGCCCAGGCCCAGCCCCTGCGTCAGCCCGCCCAGCGTGCGCGTGAGGCCGCCCAGCACGGCGTCCAGGTTGAGCACGCCGCCCGTCGCGTTCGCGGTGTTGAAGGACAGGATGAGCGTGCGCACCGAACCGTCCGTGTGCAGTGCCGGGTCCACCACCGCCTGGGCAAGCGCCGCCTGTGTCGCGCTGGACGCATAGAGCGCGTTGCAGGCGCTGGGCGTCGCGGCCGCGGCCGTGACGATGGACCGCGAGGACGACGCGACAGCGGGTGCCCCTTCCGCCTTCGAGCCCTCTTCCTGCGGGGGGCTCGCGCCACACCCCAGGACGGCGGCGGTGGCGGCGGCCCAGCCCAGCGACAGCAATCGCTTCATGTGGTGCGCTCCCCGGGTGTGTCGCGGCTTTTCAAAGTCCGCACAAAAGGGGTGTGTCGGGGGCGCGTTCCCGTGGATCCCCGCCGTACCGGATTGTTCTGTAGTGGCTGAATCCGTGAGCTGTCGGGGAAGGGGGTCTTTCCCACCCCTGTCGGTGACAGTGTCC
>NZ_RAWF01000261.1:0-13894 GCF_003612075.1 Corallococcus sp. CA041A | reverse complement strand
CTCTCGCTCTGGGTGGGGGACTGGCGGGGTATGGGAGCTGGCGCGCGTTCACTGCTCCGGAGGTCACGGAGGTGGTGGTTCGCATTCCGAAGCTGCCCCGCTCGCTGGACGGCTTCAGCATCGTGCAGCTCACCGACCTGCACGTGGGCCCCTTCATCCAGCGGCGCTTCATGGATGAGCTCGTGCGGCGGGCCAATGCGCTCAAGCCAGACCTGGTCGCCATCACCGGTGACCTGGTGGATGGCACCGTGGCCCGGCTGGGCGGCTTCGTCGCGGCGCTCGGCAACCTCCATGCTCGCTACGGGAGCTTCTTCGTCACCGGCAACCATGACTATTCGTCCGGCGCGGAGGACTGGGTGGCCCACCTGGGCTCCATGGGCATTCCTTCGCTGCGCAACCGGCACGTGCGCATTGGCGACGCGGGCGGCGCGTTCGACCTGGTCGGCGTGGACGACTGGCACGGCGGCCGGCGCCTGGGACAGAAGGGCTATGACCTGGACCTGGCGCTCGCGGACCGCGACCCCGAGCGCGCCGCGGTGCTGCTCGCGCACCAGCCCGCCAACTTCAAGGTGGCCGCGGAGCGCGGCGTGGACCTCCAGATCTCCGGCCACACCCATGGCGGCCAGCTCTTCCCCATGACAGCGCTCATCGGGTTGAGCTGGGAACACTCCTCTGGCCACTACCGGCACGGCGATTCACATATCTACGTCAGCCGGGGCTGCGGCTTCTGGGGGCCCCCCATGCGGCTGGGCAGCCCCCCGGAGCTCGTCAAGCTGGTGCTGACTTCATGAGGAACGCGTCCAGCGCGGCGTTCACCGCGTCCGGATGGTCCAGTTGGATCCAGTGGCCGGCGCCCTCCACCACCTGGTGCGCCACGCCTTCCCCCAGCCGGTGGAGGCTGTGCGGCGCGTCGTTGTCCGGCGCGACGAGCGAGAACTTCGGCCCCGGGTAGCGCGCGAGCGCCGCCGTCAGGTCGAAGCGCAGGCTGGAGCGCTGCACGGCCGTCACGGCGGACAACGGCGTCGCGTCCAGGTCCGCCAGCAGCCGCTCGCGCACGTCCGCGCGCGGCCCCGCCATCTGCGCCCAGTCCTGCCGCACCGCCTGCGCCACGTCCGGCGCTTCCAGCGAGGCGAGGTATGCGGCCACCTGCTCCTCGGGGTACTGGCGCGAGTCCGTCATCGGATCCACCAGGAACAGGCCCGCCACCTGCCGCGGGTTCTCCCCCGCGTACGCCAGCGTCACGCCCCCGCTGATGCTGTGCCCCACCAGCACGAAGCGGCGCAGCCCCAGCGCTCGCACGACGGCGGAGATGTCACCGGCGAGCGACTCCAGCGTGTAGTCCTCCGGCTCCGGCACGGTCGAGCCCCCGTGGCCGCGCAGCTCCAGCGCGATGCCCCGGCGGCCCTGACGGGCCAGGTGCTCCAGCTGCGCCTGCCAGTGGGACGCGTTGCCCGCGAGCCCGTGCACGAAGACGACAGGCAAGGCCTTCCCGCCGCCGCCGGTGTCCACCAGCCGCAGGTCGCCCGCGGGCCCCGCCACCCGGAAGTCGTCGAAGCGGATCCGCTGGGGCTCGAAGGCCTGGCCTTCCGCGAAGGGGACCTCGTAGTGGGTGACGTGCACGTCCCGGTCGATGAGGTAGCGGTCGTCCTCCGGGAAGAAGATGGCGCGCTCCGGCGAGTCCCCCGCGAAGCGCTTCACCGCGTCCATGGACTCCCACAACGTGACGAGGAGGAACTCCGCGCGTCCGTCCGCCACCTTGCGCAGGCAGTACGCGGCCAGGTTGCCCGGCGTGCGCCGGTAGTGCGTGAGGCCCGTCTGGTGGAGATAGGCGAGGTAGGCGTCGGCGTCCTCCGCCTTCGTCACCCCGCGCCAGGTGCGTGCGAGCATTCCAGGTTCCTCGTACCCCAAAAGGATGGAGCCGCGCATGTAGCGCGCCCGGTGGGAGGTCGGCCACTCCTCGGTGGCCCGGGCGTGGGCGGGACGACACCTGGCTTTGGGACTCAGCGAGGCTCGGGCGTCGCGGTGCTCGTGGCGCCGAACGCGGGCGGTGAGGCATTCAGTGCTCCCACGGCGTAGGTGCCGTCGTAGCCGTCCGGGTCCTCCGCGTTCTTCTGGAGCGTGATGCCCGGGGCCTGCGCTTCGCCCCGGCTTCGCAGGGACTGCTGGCCACAGGTGTCCGCCGTCATGCCCCGGCAGATCCACGCGGAGCCCCCGGTGTTCGCCAGGTCGAGCGACACCAGACCGGGCTCCGCTTCGAGCAACCGGTGCGTCATGAACTGGAGCTTGTCGTTCCAGGGCGCGCCCACGTCGCGGCGCGCGTGCAGGTTGCCCACGAGCACGATGAAGGTGTCTCCACGCGCCTCGCTCCGCGCCTGACGGAGCTGCGCCGCCATCGTGTCATCGCGGTCCTTGCCACCCGCGTCGAACGCCACCACCCGCAGCGGCAGCCCCGCGTGCCTCAACTCCCTCGCGCGCTCCAGCAGGCTCCGCATGGCTTCACTGCTGCGGCCGTCCTGCACCTCGCGGCGCCAGAAGGCACTGTCGGGGGGGCCTTCGGACCCGCCCGCGACGAACGCGTCCAGGCGCGCCTGCTCCTCCACCGGGAGCTCCAACGCCAGCCGCACCGGCTGTCCCGCCGCCGCCGCGTGACACGCCAGCCGCGCCGCGAAGGCCGGAGCCTCCTGCGTGCCGTGAATCTCTCCCAACACGACGAAGGCCGCGGGCTTGAGCACCGCCTCCATGCCGGGAATCACCGGGCCGCAGTCCGCCTTCGCCTGTGCCGCCGGTGCTTCTCTCGCCGTCCGGCATCCCGCCAGAAGACAGGTGGCCAAAAGCAGGGACGTCGGGAAGGAGCGCATGGGCGGGGAGCCTCCAGTGAGGAGAACGGGGAGTCCCAGTCTCCTCCAGCCCCGTGCCCCTGGAAACACGACGGCCCGCCCCGGAAGACGGAGCGGGCCGGTGGTGGCCTCGTGCGTCAGCTCGACGCGGGCGGGCCGTGTCAGGCGGTGGGGACGACGACGCCCGGGCTGGACTGGCGCTGGGCCGACATGAGCGCCGAGCGCTGCAACCACCCTGCGAGCCCCAGCATCGCGAGCCCCGAGGTGCGCAGCGTGCGCAGCAGCTCCACCGCCTCCGCGGGATTGCCGGGCAGCAGCGGCGCCAGCCACTCGCGCGCGTCGTAGAAGAGCCACACCGCGCCGGACACGCCCATGGCCCACCACACCCACGCGAGCCGCCCGCCGCGCAGCATGTACGCGACGCGGAGGATGGGCGCGACGAGCAGGATGGTCGTCATGTCCGCCAGCGTGGACGCCAGCGCGATGACCGCCGTGCACGTGGCCGCGAAGCCCTGGCCCAGGTGGCCCACCGCCGTGACGAGCGCCGGCCCACCCACCGCCAGCGCCGCCACCGCCGCCACCGCCCACAGCAGCGACGCGCGGGAGCTGGGCGGCGGCTGGAGGCCGGACTGCTTGTAGGTCCGGGACAGCAGCACCAGCGCGAACGTCGTGCACACGTTCGCCAGCACCACCACGCCCATGCGCACGGGCAGCAGCGGCGACTCCGTGAAGGGCACGTCCGGCACCGCGTGCATCCAGTAGCTGCGCAGGGCCGTGCTGACGAGCGACAGCACCGCGCCCGCCGTCAGCAGGCCCCACACGCGGCGCAGGTAGTCCCCCGCGCCGAACGACAGCGCCGCCGCCGCCGTGCCCGCCACCGCGAGCAGGCCCACCGTCCAGCCCGCCACGTCACCCACGAGCGCCAGCCGGGGCGCGTCCTGGAACGACGTGGCCACCGCGGCCAGGTGCACCAGCTGGAGCACCACGACGGCGCCCAGCCACGGCGCCATCCGCTTGAAGGCGCGACCCGAGGAAGAACGGGGGGCGTTCATCGCAGCTTCTCCATGGCCTTCGAAATCTCCGTGAGGGTGTTCGTCGTGCGCACCGCGCCGATGAAGACGTTGAGCATGGGTTTGAGGCCCTCCAGCACCTGCGGCACGTCCTGAACGCCCACCTGCTCCGGTGGACGCTTGAGGGCCCGCAACGCAGCGGTGTGGATGGCCATCTTCGCGGTGAAGTCACCCAGGAGCGGCTCCAGGTGATGCATCAGCACGTCGTGCCAGCCGGGGGAGGCTGAAGGGGAGGACGAGGAAGTCTGCACGTCACCTCCGCGGGGGGAAGACCCCCAGCGTAGGGACATTTCGAACCCGGTACGAGGGTCCGACTGCCCTCGAACCCGCAGAAAGTGCGGGGATGAGTCTGGATTCCCCGCGACCTCTGGAAAACGGTGCGGCTAACGGCGGCGCGGCTTCTTCTCTTCGTCCGCCTTGGGGGCCGGACGGGGCTCATGCGGGCCCTTGAGGATGTCCTCGAAGTGGGACTTCTGCTTGCGGCGCTTGAAGAAGAGGGCGGTGCGGCCCAGGAGCTGCGCGAGCTCCGAGCCGGTGGCCTCGGCGATGCTGTCGGCGCCTTCGTGGCGGCCTTCCGGGCCTTCGTTGATCTTCACCTTGATGAGCTCGTGGTCGTTCAGCGCCTGCTCGATGGCGGCGATGACGCCCTCGGTGACGCCGGACGAGCCGACGATGACCACCGGCTCCAGGTGGTGGCCGAGGGCCCGCAGGTGGCGGCGTTCTTTCCCGGTGAGGGGCATGGGGGGGTGTCTCCTTGAAAAGGCGCGCACCCTACTTCTTTTGCGACGCCATGCGGACCTCTCGCATCGCATCGATGTGGTCCGGTTGCAGCTCGACCGTCCGCTTGAAGTGCTTGAGGGCCCCGGCCGCGTCGCCGCACAGCTTGGCGATGACGCCCAGGAAGTAGTGGGCGGGGGCGCACCGCTCGTTGCGTTTAAGGGCGGCCTGGATTTCGCGGAAGGCCTCCGGCTGGGCGGCCTTCTTGTCCGGGGCGACGAGGAAGCGCGCATAGCCCCGCCAGGCGAAGAACTCGGGCTCTTCCGCGTTGAGGGAGATGGCCTCGTTGAGCATCTTCACGGCCTCCGGGTACTTGCGCGCCTTCACCAGGATGCAGGCCTTCTGGAAGAGCTCTTCCGCCTGGAGGATGGCCTGGATGTCCACGCCGTCGCCGCCGCCGTTCTTGAGCTCCTCGATGTAGGCCGCGCGGCTCTTGTCGTCGGAGAGGGCGCGGTAGGCGTCACCGATGTACGCGAACACCTCCGCCTTGAGCTTCTCCAGCTCAGGGGGGGCGCCCTGGGGCAGGGTGTCCGGGTGGTAGAGCTTGGCCAGGCGGAAGTAGGCGATCTTCACCGCGCTGCCTTCGGTCTGTTCGGTGAGGCCCAGCCGCTGGAAGTGGTTCTGGCCCTTCAGGGTCGCGGCGAGCTGGCGCAGCGCGGGCAGTTCGTCCGAACCGGGCGCGGGACCCGAGGCGGCCGGGGCCGCCGGAGCGGCGACGACGGGCGGAGCGGGCCGGGCGGCACCGGGACCCGCCATGGGAGCGGCTCCAGCAGGGGCACCCGGGGGACGCGCACCCGGGCCCGCGGCAGGGGCGGCTCCGGCGGAGGCACCCGGAGGAGGACGGGGCGCCGCCCCCGGGCCCGGGCCCGCCGTGGGCGCGGCGGCCGGACGCGCGGCACCGGGACCCGCCACGGGGGCGGCACCGGCGGGGCGCGGCGCGGCACCTGGACCGGCGACAGGCGCACCGGGCGCGGCACCCGGACCCGCGACGGGCGCTCCGGGTCTGGCTCCAGCGCTCGCGGCGGCAGGTGCTCCGGGCGCGGCACCCGGGCCGGTGGCTCCAGGTCCCACGATGGGCACGGTGCCGGATGGACGGGTCGGGTTCCCCGCACCCACGGTGGGGACGGTGCCGGACGGACGGGTCGGGTTGCCCGGGCCCGCCGTGGGGCCGGAGGCCGCCGTCTGCGCGCGCGAGGCCGACGCGAAGGAGACGCCGTTCAGCTCCTTCAGCAGGAACGCCACGCGCAGCAGGTGATCCGTGTCCTGCGGCACGTCCTGGAGCAGCTGCCCCAGCGAGCGCACCCCGTCGATGAAGGAGAGCGCGCGGACCTCGTGCGGCGTCAGGCGCAGCTCGCTGGAGGCCACCCGGCCCCCGGACTTCATGATGGGCATGGGCAGCACGAAGGCCAGCCGCCGCTTGAGGTCCGCCGTCGGCATGCGCCGCACCTGGTCGCTGATCAGCGCCCAGCGGTTGCCCAGCGGCATCGCCTTCTGCGCGGGCAGGTCCCGCGCCTCGAAGGTGAACGTGCCGGACTCCGCACGCAGCGCCTTGCCCAGGATGCCCAGCGCCCGCTGCGACAGCTGCGTGAACGCCGTCGCCGGCTGGAGCAGCCCCAACCCGAACAGCGCCGCGAGCAGGTCGCCTCCGAAGCGCTCCTTGGAACCCTCCGCCTGCTGGAGCTGCTCCGCCGTCAGGAGCCTCGCGCCCATCAGCGACACGCCCAGCGCGTCCTCCGCGTGCGACGAGTCCACGTACTCCGGGCTGCCCTTGCGGAAGTGGACCGACAGCGTGCGGTCCGAAAGCCCCAACGTCAGCAGGCCCGTCTGCTCGCCCGCGGCGATGCGCCCATACAGCTGCAGGGGTGAGCACTGCTGGAGCTGCCCCTGCGGCGGCACCGTGTTGGTCCCGTCATCCGCCGGACTCTGCGGTGCCTGCGGAGCCGCCGCCGGAGCCGCTCCCGCGCCAGGTGCTCCCGCCGGACGGGCCGCCGCGACCGGAGGACCCGGAGGCCGCGCGGCCGCGACAGGGCGTCCCGCCGCGTCGACGGGCGGACGCACGGCTCCAGGCCCGGGCCGCATCGCGCCAGGGCCCGCCATGGGCGGCCGGGTGCCAGGACCCGCGACAGGGGCCATTCCAGGGCCCGCCATGGGCACGGCGGCCGGACCCGCGACGGGCGCGGCAGGGCCGGGTGGGGGCGGAGCGATGGCCGCGGGCGTGGATTGCAGCAGCGACGCGGGTGCGCCGTCGCCCCACAGCTCCCGGGGGAACGAGTCCCGCACCTCCGGGAAGCGCCACGGGAAGGCGAACTGCAGGCCATCGATGGAGACCTGGATCTTGCCCTGGATGGAGCCGCTGTCGATGAGCAGCTCGATGGTCGCGCCCGTCAGGGGGCCCCAGGTGGTGCCCCGATCGTTCCGCACCCAGTACTGCCGGACCTCGCCCTCCGCCATGTGCCGTCCTGCTCCCAGTCCCTGGATCGCCGAGAAGTTGGAATTTTATCGCCGCCCGTGCCCGCGTCCAAGCAGACGACGTCACACGAGCGGCCGGACGGGCGTTTCAGGGCGTGGCGCCCTCCATCGCCGCCAGCCCCACGTTGGCCAGACACGCCGCGTCGGCCTGCTGCTCGGCGGGCGGGTCGAAGCAGTACACCTCGCTGTCGAAGACCTTGCAGATGCCCGCCGGGGTCCCCGCGCACGCCACCTTTCCGTACGCCGTGGTGCAGTTGAAGCCGCACACCGGGCCCACCTCGCTCAGCTTGCACTGGGGCGCCGGCAGGCCCTTGCCCCATGCGCAGAGCGCCGCGGGCGACGGGTCGAAGCAGGTGAGGTGGCCGTTCTGCGCCTTGCACACGCCCAGGGGCGACTTCGCGCAGCGCACCCCTTCGGAGGCGTTCACGCAGTTGTAGCCGCACGCCATCTGCACGCCGTTGCTGACGCACTGCGCGCGCGGCACCTGCCGGCCGAACACCGCGAACACCGCGGCGGGCGGGTCGAAGCACATCACGTTGCCCCCCTGGCTGCGGCACGCGCCCGCGGGCGTCTTCGCGCACTGCACCTTGCCGAAGTCCGTGGCGCACCCGTACCCGCAGCCCACCACCCCGTCGATGGTCTTGCACTCCGAGTCCGGCAGCGCGGCGCCGTACGCCTTCACCACGTAGGCCGGCGGGTCGAAGCAGGTGGCCTGTCCGTCGATGACGGTACATCTGCCCTGGAGCGTCTGGGCGCACCGCACGCGCTGTCCATCCGACTTGCACGCATAGCCACAGGACACGTGCCCGTCGATGGAGCGGCACGTGGCGGTGGTCGCGTCAGGCGTCGAGGGCGGCGCGGCGAGCGTCAGCGCCAGCACGGTCATCAGGGTCGCGAGCATGGACCCCATTGACCCCCAAGCTTCGACCCCGCGCAAGTAAGGGTGATAAGCGGGGCGCCATCGTGGACATGGACGTCAGCGCAGTGCAGCTGGTGCTGTTGTGTGTCGCCGCGCTGAGCGCGGGCTTCGTGGACGCCATCGCGGGGGGCGGCGGGCTCATCAGCCTGCCCGCGCTCCTGGCGGCGGGCCTGCCCGCGCACGTGGCGCTGGGCACCAACAAGGGGCAGTCCGTGTTCGGCTCGGGGGCGGCGATGGTGCGCTTCGCGCGCGCGGGGCTGGTGGATTGGAAGCTGGCCCGAGCGACGTTCCCCTTCGGCCTGATGGGCGCGTTCGGCGGCGCGGCGCTGGTGCTGCTGCTCAAGCCGGAGGTGCTCAAGCCGCTGGTGCTGGTGCTGCTCATCGCGGTGGCGGTGTTCCTCGCCTTCCGCCGCACACCGCCGAAGAAGGACGGCGTGGAGCCCTCACCCCGGCCGCGCGCGCAGGCCATCGGCGCGCTCATCGCGCTCTGTCTTGGCACCTATGACGGCTTCTTCGGTCCGGGCACGGGCACCTTCCTCATCGTGGCGTTCTCGTCACTGCTGGGCCACGGCCTGGCGCGCGCGTCCGCGGACGCGAAGGTGGTGAACTTCGCCTCCAACCTGGCGTCGGTGGCGCTCTTCACGCTCCGGGGCGTGGTGCTGTGGAAGGTGGCGCTGCCCATGGCCGCCGCGCAGTTCACCGGCGCGTGGCTGGGCGCGCACGTGGCGGTGAAGGGCGGCGACCGGGTGGTGCGCGTCGTGGTGCTCGGCGTGGTGGCCGCGCTGGTGCTGAAGCTGGGGTACGACGTGTGGCGGGGCTGGGCGGCCTGATTCAGCCGATGTGCACGAGCAGGCACAGGCCGCGCTTCGCCACGGCGGCGGTGAACTTCTGGAGCTCCACGAAGTAGGAGAGCAGCTCCTCCAGCGGATCCACATCCTCCGCGGGCTCCTCCTCGTCCCAGGTGCCGGGGTAGATGTCCTCCGCCTGGAGCGTCGCGGGGTCGAAGCGCTTGCGCAGGTCCTCCACGGAAGCCTTCTTCAGCGCCTCCGCCAGCGCCTTCACGGCGGCCACGTCGAACACGCGCGCGGTGCCTTCATCCGACGGGATGTCGCCCACGTCCTCGCCGCCGCGGACCAGGAAGTCCAGGGGCGGCGTGCCCTCCCAGGCCGTGCCGGTGAGCAGGTACTGGAGGCCGTGCCACGCCTCGCCGATGTCCAGCTCCAGGAACGATGCGCCCTTCGCGTCGCCGAAGTCCTCCTCGTCCTCCAGGAAGGGCTCCAGCGCTTCGGGCGCCTGGTGCAGGGACTGGCGCTGCGACTCGGTGGTGCTGCGCAGCGTGCAGAGCATCTCCATGGGGCGGCTACTCCACGACGACGAGCTTGGCGTTGTTCTCCACGGCGGTGCCTTCCTTGGCGAACACCTCCGTGACCTTGCCGGCCTTGGGGCTCTTGAGCTCGTTCTCCATCTTCATGGCCTCCACGACCACGAGCCCCTGGCCCTCCTTCACTTCCTCACCGACCGCGACCAGCACCTTCACCACCTTGCCGGGCATGGGCGCGAGGATGACCTGACGGCCCTCCACGGAGAAGCTACCGGCCGCGGCGCGCATGCGCAGCTTGCGCTCATCCGCGACGTCGGTGCGGTTCACCTGTCCGCGCACCAACGTTCCAATCTCGTCGCCGTTCTCCTCGAACTCGACGTTGTAGGACTGGCCGTCCACCAGGAGCGACAGCGTGCCCTGGTCCACGGACAGCGCGTCCACCTGGAACGTCTGGCCGTTCACCGTGAGCCGGTAGCGGTCCTGGCCCAGTGACTCCAGGTCCACCGGCACCGCTTCCTTCTGGCCCTGCTGCTTCGTGAAGTAACGCATGAGGAAAGGTCCTTCCGGAGGCTTGCGGGAGGAAGCAGGTCAGCGGCGGCGGCTCTTCAACGCCAGACGCCACGGGCTGATGCGGCCAGGGGCGTCACCGCCACCGGCGCGCGACGGCAGCGTCTTCGCGCGCTTCTGGTCGCGCTGGAACGCGTGCAGCGTGCTCGCGAGCAGCGCCACCTCGCTGAGCCTGGTGTCCTCCTCGCCCAGCAGCGCCGTGTGATGGCGGGTGAGGAAGCTGGTGTCGTAGTCCCCGCCCACGAACTCCGGGTGGGACAGGATGCCGTGCAGGTAGCGGATGTTGGTGGTGATGCCCTTCACCACGTACTCGGACAGCGCCCGCTTCGCCCGCGCGATGGCCTCCTCGCGCGTGGCGCCCCACACGGACAGCTTGGAGATCATGGGGTCGTAGTAGTTGGGCACCGTGAAGCCCGCGAACACGCCCGAGTCGTCGCGCACGTTCGGGCCGCTCGGCACGCGCAGCGCGTGAATCTTGCCGGGGCTGGGCATGAAGTTGCGCGCCGGGTCCTCCGCGTACACGCGCACTTCGATGGCGTGACCGCGCGGGGTGGGGGCCTCGAAGAGGGGGAGCTTCTCCCCTTCCGCGGCGCGAATCTGCATGGCCACCAGGTCCAGGCCGGTGACCCACTCGGTGACGGGGTGCTCCACCTGGAGGCGGGTGTTCATCTCCAGGAAGTAGAAGTTGCGGTGCACGTCCACCAGGAACTCCACCGTCCCGGCGCCCACGTAGTTGACGGCCTTGGCCGCCTTCACCGCGACCTCGCCCATCTTCGCGCGCATCTCCGGCGTGAGGATGGGGCTGGGCGTCTCCTCCACCACCTTCTGGTGACGGCGCTGCGCGGAGCACTCGCGCTCGTTCAGGTGGATGGTGTTGCCGTACTGGTCGGCGAAGACCTGGATCTCGACGTGGTGAGGCTTCTCCAGGTACTTCTCGATGTAGACCGCGTCGTTGCCGAAGGCGTTGAGCGCCTCGCTCTTGGCGGAGCGCCACGCGGAATCGAAGTCGGCCAGGCCCTCCACGCGGCGCATGCCCTTGCCACCGCCGCCGCCGGCGGCCTTGAGCATGATGGGGAAGCCAATCTGCTGCGCGTACTCGCGCGCTTCCTCGATGGTGGCGATGGGCTCGGTGGTGCCGGGGACGACGGGCACGCCCGCCTTGATCATGTTGGCGCGGGCGCGGGTCTTCTCGCCCATGGCGTCCATGGCGGCGGCCGGCGGGCCGATGAAGATGATGCCGGCCTTCTCGCAGGCGCGCACGAAGGACGCGTTCTCGGAGAGGAAGCCGTAGCCGGGGTGGATGGCGTCCGCGCCGGACTCCTTCGCGACCTCCAGGATGCGCTCCTGCACGAGGTAGCTCTCGCGCGAGGGCGGGGGGCCGACGAAGTAGGCCTGGTCGGCGGTGCGCACGTGCAGCGCGGAGCGGTCTGCTTCGGAGTACACCGCCACGGTGGCGATGCCGAGGTCCTTGCAGGTGCGCATTACCCGGATGGCGATCTCGCCGCGGTTGGCGACGAGCACTTTGCGGATCTTGGGCATGGGCGCCCGTCTAGCATGGGGCGCCCGGGATTGCCCGCCCCTACTTGCGCAGGTTCAGGTACTCATCCATCAGCTGCTTCGCCTGGGCGAGCTTCGCCTCCACGTAGCGGTCGTCCTCGTCCGGCTCCGGGGGCGGGGCGGGGTGCGAGGGGGCCTCCACGGGCTTGCCATCCGGCCCGAAGTCCACCGCCGCCGCCAGCAGGTTGCGCGCGGCATTCCCGCTGAAGAGGCGGGCCAGCCCCGTCGTCTCCACGTCCAGCCAGCGCGCGGCCTGGCGCAGGACGTCCAGGTACTCGCCCTCCATGGCGCGGGGTGGGCGGCTGGGGGCGGCCATGCAGACGCGTGCGTAGCTGTGTTCCCGGTCCACGTACATGCCCATGGAGCGGTCGCGGAAGTCCTTGGAGAGGGCCTGCGTCATCGCGTCCAGGTGCTCCTCGGGGGAGGACACCTTGCCGGACATCTTGCCGGAGACGAGGGGGATCTCCGCGACGTGCCAGCCGCTGTCAGCCAGTGCTTCCGGACGGGACTCCACCCACTTCACTTCAGGACAGGGGAGGTCCAGCCCCTCGCACACGCCCTTGAGCGTCTGACGCAGAGCGGTGAGGTTTCCTTCGACGTCGGAGAGGAAGAGAACGAGTCGGCGCTGCTGGGACACGTGGGGGGCTCCTTGAGTGGCCCCGTGAAAGCCCCGGCGTTAGCTGAGAATTTCCGGAAGTGACGACGCCCGCCTGCCCCCCAGGCGACGGGAGGCCTGCGGGCGGGTTCCGGGACTACTGCTACAGCGGGATGTTGCCGTGCTTGCGCGGCGGGTTCTCCTGCCGCTTGTCCTTGAGCATCTCCAGCGCGCGGATGACCTTGGCGCGGGTCTCCTCCGGACGGATGACCTCGTCGATGTAGCCCAGCTCCGCCGCCTTGAACGGGTTGGCGAACTTCTCGCGGTAGTCGTCCGTGAGCTTCTTGCGCTCGGCGTTGGCGTCCTGGGCCTTGATCAGCTCGTTGCGGAAGATGATGTTCACCGCGCCTTCGGGACCCATCACGGCGATTTCAGCGGTGGGGTAGGCGTAGTTGATGTCCGCGCGGATGTGCTTGGACGCCATGACGTCGTACGCGCCGCCGTAGGCCTTGCGGGTGATGAGCGTGATTTTGGGGACGGTGGCTTCCGCGTACGCGTAGAGCAGCTTGGCGCCGTGGGTGATGATGCCGCCCCACTCCTGGTCGGTGCCGGGGAGGAAGCCGGGCACGTCCACCAGGGTGAGCAGGGGGATGTTGAAGCAGTCGCAGAAGCGCACGAAGCGCGCGGCCTTCACGCTGGCGTCGATGTCCAGGCAGCCGGCGAGCACCGCGGGCTGGTTGGCGACGATGCCCACGCTCTTGCCGTTCATGCGCGCGAAGCCGACGACGATGTTCTTCGCGAAGTGCTCCTGCACCTCGAAGAAGTGCTTCGAGTCGACGATGGCGCGGATGATCTCCTTGATGTCGTAGGGCTTGTTCGGGTTCGCCGGGACAATGGACTTGAGCGACTCCTCGGCTCGGAACGGGTCGTCCTCGCACGGCTGCGAGGGCGGGTCCTCCTGGTTGTTGGAGGGCAGGAACGAGAGCAGCTCGCGCGTCATGGCGATGGCGGCCTGCTCGTTCTCCGCGGCGAAGTGGGCCACGCCGGACTTCTGGTTGTGCGTGAGCGCGCCGCCCAGGGACTCCTTGGAGACCTCTTCGTGCGTCACCGTCTTGATGACGTCCGGGCCGGTGATGAACATGTACGACGTGTCCTTCACCATCATGATGAAGTCCGTGATGGCGGGCGAGTACACCGCGCCGCCCGCGCACGGCCCCAGGATGAGCGAAATCTGGGGGACGACGCCGGACGCCAGCGTGTTGCGCAGGAAGATGTCCGCGTAGCCGGCCAGGCTCTCCACGCCTTCCTGGATGCGCGCGCCGCCGGAGTCGTTGAGCCCGATGACGGGCGCGCCCACGCGGGTGGCCAGGTCCATGATCTTGCAGATCTTCTGGGCGTAGGCGCCGGACAGCGAGCCGCCGAAGACGGTGAAGTCCTGGGCGAAGACGAACACCTGGCGGCCTTCCACGGTGCCGTAGCCGGTGACGACGCCGTCGCCCAAAATCTTCTTGTCGCCCATGCCGAAGTCGTTGCTGCGGTGGGTGACGAACTTGTCCAGCTCGCTGAAGGAGCCGGGGTCGAGCAGCAGGTCGATGCGCTCGCGGGCCGTGAGCTTGCCGGCCTCGTGCTGCTTGGCGATGCGGTCGGCGCCGCCGCCCTGCTCGGCCTGCTGCTCCATCTGCTGGAGCCGTGCGCGCAAGGGATCGTTCTCGGGGGTCGTGGCCATGGGGGGCGCTCTAACACGATTGGACGTCGCTGGCAGCGCTTCCCTTGCTCCTGGAG
>NZ_RAWF01000260.1:0-14024 GCF_003612075.1 Corallococcus sp. CA041A | reverse complement strand
GGCCACGGCCTTGGAGCGGCCGGGCAGCTGGAAGACGTAGGTGTACGTGACGCGCGCGGGGGCAGGGGCGCCGTTGCGCTTCGCGGGCGTGAAGCGGAACAGGAGCGCTGCGGTGCGCGCGGCTTCATCGAAGCCGTGGCCCACGGGCTCCATCACCTCCGCCTGCGTCACCACGCCTTGCGTGTCCACGCGCAGGCGCAGGCGGACGTTCGCCTCCAGCTGCGCGCGCTCCGCCTCTGCAGGGTAGGGCGCCTCCACGGTGTGGAGCAGCTTCGGCAGCTCGATGACGGGCTCCGGTGGAGCGGCCGCGGGAGCTGCTTCGGATGCCGTGGGCGCGGCCGCCGGATCCTCCGCCTGCGTCGTGCCCGCGTAAGCCAGGCCACCGAAACAAATAGAAGACAGCAGTGCCGCGCCCAACTGGGACCGCCACCTGCGCTTCGCCTCGATCGCGATTATGAAAATGGTTCTCATTTTCAACGGCGCGACGTTTAGCCGCACGAAGTCTGAGCTGTCAAGACTGCATGGCAATTCACGCAGCGCGGTCTTGAGGGGTGAGCACCGTGGTGTGCAGGCCGTCCGCGACGCGGAACGCGAGCTGGAGCGACTGGTCCGCGTTGAGGCGCGGATCGCAGTGCGTGTGGTAGCGGTCGGAGAGGTCGTCCTCGGACACGTCCAGCGGGCCGCCCAGGCACTCGGTGACGTCCTGGCCGGTCATCTCCAGATGGATGCCTCCGGGGTGCACGCCCTCGGCGGCGGCGACCTGGAGGAAGCCCATCACCTCCGCGAGGATCCGCTCCAGCGAGCGCGTCTTGTAGCCGTTGCTGGCCTTGTGCGTGTTGCCGTGCATCGGGTCGATGGACCAGACCACGGGGCTGCCATGGCGGCGGGTGGCGGCCATCAGCCGGGGCAGGCGCGCGGCGACCTGATCCGAACCGAAGCGGCCGATGAGCGTGAGCTTGCCCGGGATGCCCTGGGGGTTGAGCGTGTCGATGAGGCGGATCAGGTCGTCCGGCTCCAGCGTGGGGCCGCACTTGAGCCCGATGGGGTTCTGGATGCCGCGCATGAACTCCACGTGGCCGCCGTCCAGCTGGCGGGTGCGCTCGCCAATCCAGAGCATGTGCGCGGACGTGTCGTACCAGCCGCCCGTGGCCTCATCGACGCGCGTCATGGCCTGCTCGACGTTGAGGAGCAGGGCCTCGTGGCTGGTGAAGAAGTCCACCGGGCGCACGGCGCCTTCGGACTCCGGGCGGTGGCCCAGGAGGCGGGTCAGGTCCGTGTAGCCCTCGCGCGCGAAGGCCCGCACCAGCTGCATCGTCTCCGCGGACTGGTGGTACGCGCGCAGCAGGCGCTGGGGATCCGGCGTCCGCTCGCGGGCGTCGAAGTCCATGCCGTTGATGATGTCGCCGCGGTAGCTGGGCAGCGTGACGCCGTTGAGGGTCTCCGTGGCGCTGGAGCGCGGCTTGGCGAACTGGCCCGCGATGCGGCCCACCTTCACCACCGGGCAGCCGCCCGCGAACGTGAGCACGCCCGCCATCTGGAGCAGGAGCTGAAAGGTGCTGCGCACGTTCTCCACGGAGAACTCCTTGAAGCTCTCAGCGCAGTCGCCGCCCTGGAGCAGGAAGGCCTTGCCCTCGGCCACCTGGCCCAGGGCTTCGCGCAGGCGGCGGGTCTCTTCGGCGTGCACCAGCGGCGGCAGGCGCGCCAGCTCCGCCTCCACGCGCGCGAGCATGGAGAGGTCAGGGTAGTCGTCGGGGATGTAGCGGACCGGCTTCGCCCGCCAGGAGGAGGGGGACCAGGAAGTATTCGTCACGGGAGCGCCGTCACTTTCGGGGGCAGGATTCCCTGCGCGACGCAGGAGTCGAGGTAGCGATAGAGGAGGTCGCGGTCGGTGGGAGGGCAGCGGACGTCGGTGCCCTCCAGCGCGGCCAGCAGCCGTTCACAGCGGATGGGGCCCAGGCCGAAGGCCGGGGTGGAGTCCCCGCTGCGCAAATCAAAGAATGCGAGCGTGGCGTCGTGGCCGCCGGAGCCCTTCGCGACGCGGTCGCGCCACTCCGGCACGTGACACAAGTCCAGCGGGTAGCCGTAGTCGCGCACCCAGTCGAAGAGCTCGGACAGGCGCACTTCCTCGGCGGGCGTGACGTTGAACACCGCGCCCGGATGCGACGCGCGCGCGAGTTGGACGATGGCGCTGGCCACGAAGTCCACCGGCGTCCAGACCTCGCCCACGTCCAACAGCGGCAGGGCGCGGACGGGCAGGCCGGCGAGCACGATGCGCCACACCAGGTCCTGCGTGTTGACGAGCGCGGTGTCCGGAGCGCCCACCACGCGGCCCAGTCGGTAGACCGTCGCGGGCAGGCCGCGCTCGGACGCCTGTTGCACCAGCCGCTCCGCGATCCACTTGCTCTGCTGGTAGCCGTCGCGAAGCCCGGGGTGCGAGGGGACGAAGGCCTCCGGCACGTCCGGGGACAGGTTCGCCTGCGGCGCCACCGCCAGCGTGGACACGTAGTGGAAGGGCTTGGGGCGGACGGCGGCGGCCAGCTTGAGCAGCTCGCGCGTGCCGCGCACGTTGACGCCCTGGAGGCTGCCGTACTCGCGCACCACGCTGACGACGGCGGCGTTGTGGATGACGGCGTCGCACTCGGCGGCGAGTCCGTGGAAGCGCGTGGCGTCCAGGCCCAGCAGCGGCTGGGAGAGGTCCGCCGGCAGCGCGAGCACCCGCGTCTCCAGTCCAGCAACAGGCAGCTTCTGGCCGGTCAGCGCCGAGCGCAGCCGGTCCATGGCCTGCGCCTCGTCCTTGGCGCGCACGGGGCAGATGATCCGCGCGTCCGTCCGGGCCAGGAGTTGGTGGAGCAGGTGCGCGCCGACGAAGCCGGTGGCGCCCGTGAGGAGGACCTGACGGAAGCCCTGGCCCCGGCGCGGCAGCTCGCGCGCCCAGGCCTCTCCCGTCGAGGAAGGGACGACGTCCTCGCCCAGCTCCGCGTCCGCGAGCATCGCGGGCGTGAGACCGCCAGCCTCGGCACCGCCCGTGCTTCCGCCCTGGAGCGCTTGCGCGAGGCCGGACACGGTGGGGTGCTTGAAGACGGTGGCCACGGGCACGTCGCGGCCCACCGCGATGCCCAGGCGGTTGGCCACCTGGATGCTCTGGAGGGACTGGCCGCCCAGTTCGAAGAAGTCATCCTGGAGCGACGTGGCGGCGCGGCCCAGCACCTGCTCCCAGACCTCCAGCACCGTGCGCTCCATGGGCGTCGCGGAGGCGAGCAGCGCGGCGCTCTCATCCGCGGGCATCGCGTTCTGGAGTGCCTTGCGGTCGATCTTCCCGGTGCTGGTGCGGGGCAGCCGCTCCGCGAAGGCGAAGGCGCCGGGCACCATGGGGGCGGGCAGCGCCGTGAGCAGGTGCTTGCGCAGCTCCGCGGGCGAGGGCTCGGGCGAGGCCACCAGGTGCGCGCACAGCCGGCGGGACCCGCCCGGCAGCACCTGTCCGACGACGGCGGCCTCAAGGATGCCGGGATACTTCAGCAACACGGTTTCGACTTCGCCCGGGTCGATGCGGTGGCCGCTGATCTTGAACTCGTCGTCCACGCGGCCCACGAACACCAGTTGGCCGTCGTCGCGCACGCGCACCTTGTCGCCGGTGCGGTAGGCGCGGGGCGTTCCTTCCACCGCGTCCAGGCGGGTGAAGCGGGCAGCATCCAGCTCCGGGCGGCCCAGGTAGCCGCGAGCGAGCGCGCCGCCCATCAGGCACAGCTCGCCCTCCTTGCCGGGGGCGGCCAGACGTCCCTGTGGAGTGACGACCGCCGCGACGACGCCGGGCAGCGGGCGGCCGATGGGGACCTCGTCACCGGAGGGCAGGGCGTCCGGCCCCGCGAGCTCGGCGACGGTGGCGACGACGGTGGCCTCGGTGGGGCCGTAGGTGTTGAGCAGGTGCACGCGGTCGCCCGCGACGTCCTTCCAGCGGGCGATGCGCTCCGGCAGCGCCGCCTCACCGCCGATGATGACGGTGCGAAGCGCGTCGGGCAGCCGGGCGGCGCCAGTGGACAGGCTGTAGGCCAGCTCGTGCCAGAAGGCGGTGGGCAGGTCGAGCAGGGTGATGCCCGCATCCGCGCAGGCCTCCATCAGGCGCGGCACTGACTGGAGCATCTCGTCCGTGCGCAGCACCAGCCGTCCGCCCGCGCACAGCGTGACGAAGATCTCCTCCACGCTGGCGTCGAAGTGGAGCGGAGCGAACTGGAGGACGCGGTCCTCGGGGCCGACGCTGTAGCGCTGCGTCGCGCCCGCGACGAAGTGGGCCAGGGCCCCGTGCGTGATCTGCACGCCGTTGGGCTGTCCCGTGGAGCCGGACGTGTAGATGACGTACGCAAGCCGCGCCTCAGCGCTCGACGCGGGCTCCGCATCGCGTGCTTCCGGCTGCTGGGCAGCGGGCACTCCTCGCGGGATGGCGTGCGCCGTCGAATCCCGCGCCGAGGTGTCGGCCTGCTCCAGCCGCTTCACGACGAGCACACCCGGCGCGGTCGGATCCGTGTCGGGCGAGGGGCGCTCGGACACCACCATCACGGCGGGCCGCGCGTCCTGGAGGATGGCCGCGTTGCGAGTGGCCGGGCCGGTCGGATCAATGGGCAGGTAGCCCGCGCCCGCGAACAAGATGCCCAGGCTGGACACGATGGCGTCGATGCCCCGGGGCACCTTCACCGCCACCGCCGTGTCGGGCCGCACGCCCGCCTCGGTCAGGCGCGAGGCGAGGGCCTGCGACGCCGTCACCAGCTCGCGGTAGGTCATCCGCCAACGGCCATGCTCCAGCGCGACCGCGTCCGGACGGACATCAGCTTGGGCCTTCAGCAGCTCCAGCACCGGGCGCACCGGAGGCACCGGGCCGCCATCCAGCACGGAGCCGACCCCGCCCGACGCGGAACGCCGCACCGGCTGCTCAGGCTGCGCGAGCAACGACTCCAGCAGCTGGAGGAACCCGCGCTGGTGCTCCTCGAGCGAGGCCTCCGTGTAGCAGGCGGGGTTCGCGTCCAGGTCCACGCGCAGGGCCGTTCCACCCGACCGCGCATGGAAGCCGAAGGACAGGTCCTCCACCGGACCCGCGGAGATGTTGTGCGCCGTCCCCGGCACGCCCGCGAAGTCCAGGGCGTAGTCGAACGGCATGATGTTGACGACGGGGCCGAACAGCTTGCGCTGTCCACCCACGAGGCGCAGGTCGCGCCGCAGCTGCTCGTAGCGGTAGCGCAGGTGCGGGCGCGAGGCCTTCATCTCCGCGGCCACGTCGCGGGCCAGCGCGTACAGCCCCGCGTCCGGCCGCACGGCGATGCGCAGCGGGACGATGTTCATGGCCATGCACGGCACGCGCAAAGACGCCGAACCCAGCCGGCCCATCACCGGAAGGCCCAGCACGGCCTCCGGAGCGCCCGTGCGCTGGTGCAGGTAGATGGCCGTCACGGCCAGCACCACGTCGGACCAGCTCACGCCCGCCTGCTTCGCGCCAGCCTGCAGCGCCGCCATCAGCTCCGGCCGCAGGTACTCCGAGCGCCGCAGGAAGCGCGACGACATGGGCGCCGCCTCCGCGAGCAGCGGTGGCACCGGGGCGTCCTCGAAGCGCTTCACCCAGAAGTCGCGGTCCTTCTGGAGCTGGGCGCCGCTCCGGTACGCGACGTCCTCATCCAGCACGGGGCCCAGCCGGCTGAACCCCGCCGGCACGGTCTTGCCCATCACGTCCGCAGTGTAGAGCTCCGCCACCCGCCGGGCGAGCAGCGAGAAGCCATAGCCATCCATGGCGATGTGGTGGATGCGCTGGAACCAGAAGGACCGCTCTGGCCCCACGGTGAGCAGCGCCTGCGCGAACAGCGGGCCCGTGCCCAGGTCCACCGTGCGGCCCAGGTCCTTCCACATCCACTCCTGCGCGGCGGCCCAGGGATCGGCCTCGCCGCTCAGGTCCACGTGCTGGAGCGTCCAGTCCGTCCCCGCGTCGATGCGCTGGGCCGGGCCTTCCGCGCCCGCGACGAAGCGCGAGTGCAGCGCGTCCGCGTCCGCCACCGCCTTGCGCAGGGCGGACTCGAAGCGCACGGGATCCACGGCGCCACGGAATTCAATGCACTCCCCCGCGTTGTAGACGGGGCTCTTCAGGTCGAGCTGTTGCCCCACCCAGATGCCGTGCTGGGCCGCGGTCAGCGGGCGGTTGTCCTGGGATGGGGGAAGCATGACGGGGAACTCCGAGGGGGAAGGGTGCCGCCCCGAGGGCGGGTTATGAGGCGCGAGCGCCGGGGGCCATCGCGACAGGCTGCTTCGCGGCGAGCAGCGCGTACCAGTCGGTGAGCGTGGGCTTCTCCGCGAGCTCCACGAAGGACACCTCCGTGCCGCCCTGCCGCCAGCGCTCCACCAGGCTCATCAGGCGGATGGAATCCATGCCGCGTTCGAGCAGGTTTTCGTCCTCGCCAATCGCGGACGCGGACTCCATCAGCAGCTCCGCCACGTCCGCGCGAAGCTGGTCGCGGTCCACCGCCGCGCCAGCGGCCTGCACCGGCATCGCGTCCATGAGCTGCTGCGTGGTGGTGACGAACGCCACCAGCTTCGAGGCGTACTCCAGCGCCATCTGGTGCTTCTCCAGCGAGAAGTCCGCCACCGCGTCCGCGACGAGGAAGGGACGGATCTCGCTCATGGAGCCGTCGCTGGCCGTCTGCAGGCAGCCGATGTGCGCGTAGATGCCGCAGATGATGAGTTGATCGCGCCCCTGCTCGCGCATCAGGTCCATCAGGCGCGTGTTGCGGAACGCGCTGTAGCGCCACTTGGTGAGGACGGTGTCGTCCTGCGCCGGGGTGAGCTCGTCGATGATCTGCTGCTTCGGGCCGGCGCGGACGCCGGGGCCCCAGAACTCCAGCTGGAGGCCGCGCTGCTCCGCCGTCTGGTCTCCCGGCTGCGCGGAGTAGACGATGGGGATTCCCAGCTTCACCGCGTGCTGGCGCAGGCGCTGGATGTTGGCCACCAGCTCCGTCACCGGGGACTGCCCCTGCGTGAAGGCGTCCACGAAGTAGCGCTGCATGTCGTGGATGAGCAGGACGCAGCGCTTGGGCTCGGGCGTCCAGGCAAGCTTGTTCTGGGGCAGCTCCGTCGCGCCGGGCATGGAATAGGGGGCAATGGCAGGCAGTGCCATGAAGGGCTCCTGTTTCAGGGAGAAGGAGTGGAGAGGGACTGGCGCAGGCTGTCGCGCAGCGCTTTCTTGCTGACCTTGCCGACGCCCGTCTGCGGGAAGGCCGCGACGAACTCGATGCGGTCGGGGATCTTGAACGACGCCAGGCCGCGCTGGCGCAGGAAGGCGTTGAGCACGGAGGGGGCGGGGGCCTCGCCGCGGGGGATGACGACGGCGCAGGTGCGCTCGCCCAGGAACTTGTCCGGGATGGCCACTACCGCCGCGTCGCTGACGGAAGGGTGCGCAAGCAGGTGGTTCTCCACCTCCTCCGCCGCGACCTTGTCGCCGCCCCGGTTGATCTGATCCTTCGCGCGGCCCTCCACCACCAGGTAGCCCTCCGGCGTCAGGCGCACCAAGTCGCCCGTGCGGTAGAAGCCGTCCGTGGTGAAGGCCTTGGTGTTGTGCGCTTCCGCCTTGTAGTAGCCGCGGATGGTGTAAGGCCCGCGCGTGAGCAGGTGCCCCGTCTCACCGGGCGCCACCGGCACGTCGTCGTCGTCCACCACGCGCAGTTCGTCCGCGTCCGACATGGGGCGGCCCTGCGTGGTGACGATGAGCGTCTCCGGGTCGTCCAGCCGCGTGTAGTTCACCAAACCTTCGGCCATGCCGAAGACCTGCTGGAGTCCGCAGCCCAGCGTGGGGCGCACGCGCGCGGCGGCCTCGTCGCTCAGCCGGGCGCCGCCCACCTGGAGGACCTTCAGGCTGGACAGGTCGTGCTTCTTCGCCAGCGTCGAGTCCAGCCACACCATGGTCAGCGGAGGCACCAGCGCGGTGACGGTGACGCGCTCACGCTCGATGAGCGGGAAGGCCACGTCCGGGCTGGGGTTGAGCGCCATCACCGCCGTGCCGCCCACCTGGAACGTGCCCAGCACGCCGGGCGAGGACATGGGGAAGTTGTGCGCCGCGGGCAGCGCGCACAGGTACACCGTCTCAGAGGTGAACTGGCACACGTCCACGCTGGCGCGCAGGCTGTAGATGTAGTCGTCGTGCGTGCGCGGGATGAGCTTGGGCACGCCGGTGCTGCCGCCGGACAGCTGGAAGAACGCCACGTCGGACGGCGACGGGCCCTCCATCGTCACGGGCTCCGAGGGCACGGAGGCCAGAGCCGTATGCGCACCCGCGTCACCCAGCACCAGCACGTGCTTCAACGTGGGCGTGGCGGCCTTCACCTGCTCCGCGAGCCCCCGGTAGTCGAAGCCACCGAAGCGCTCCGGGATGACGTACGCGACAGCTTCCGTGAAGGCGCAGAAGTAGCCAATTTCCGAAGCGCGGTGCGCCGGCAGCGCGAACACCGGCAGCGCGCCCATGCGGAACAGCGCGAAGATGACCTCGTAGAACTCCGGCACGTTCGGCAGCTGCACCACCACGCGGTCGCGCGCACGGATGCCCAGGGCGTGGAAGCCCGAGGCCATGCGGTCCACGCGCGCGTCCAGCTCCGCGTACGTCCAGCGGTGCGCGCCGCCCACCAGCGCCACGCGCGACCCGAAGTCCCGGGCGCGGTCGCGCAGGAGCTGACCGAAGGTCTCCCCACGCCAGTAACCGGCCTCGCGGTAGCGCTGGGCGAAGTCCTCCGGCCACGTGGGGCAGCCGGGCAGGTGTTCCCGCGCGGTGCTCACGGCTGCACCTCGAGGCCCAGGCCCATCGCCTGGAGCATGGTGAGGAACTTGGCCTCGGTCTCCGCGAGCTCCGCCTCCGGCGTGGAGCCCACGACGATGCCCGCGCCCGCGAACAGCCGCAGGGTGCGCTCGTCGGCCTCCGCGCAGCGGATGGTGACGGCCCACTGACCGTCGCCGTTCGCGTCGCACCAGCCCACGGTGCCCGTGTAGTAGCCACGGTGGAACGGTTCGATGTTGCCAATGGCCTCGTGCGCCAGCGCCGTCGGGTGGCCGCACACCGCCGGGGTGGGGTGCATGGCCAGCGCCAGCGTCAGCGAGGTGATGGATGGATCCTTCAGCTCACCGGTGATGCGGCTGGACAGGTGCCACATCGTCTGGGTGCTCACGAGCGACGGGCCCTTGGGCACGTCCAGCGTCTTGCAGAAGGGCCGCAGCGCCTCCGCCACCGCGTCGATGACGACCGCGTGCTCGTGCAGGTCCTTGGGTGAGGCCATCAGCCGCGTGGCCCGCGCCGTGTCCTCCACCGGATCCGGGCTGCGCGCGGCGGAGCCCGCCAGCGGATTGGCCAGGACCTGGAGGCCGGAGCGCGCCACCAGCAGCTCCGGGCTCGCGCCGATGAGCGTACGCCGTCCGGCGCCCGGGGCCGCGTCCGCGTGCTGCGGCAGGTCCACCGCGAAGGTGTACCCATGCGGGTTGCGCCGGGCCAGGTTGTGCAGGAGCTGCCGCAGGTCCACCGGCGCCGCGGTGTCCACGTGCAGGGAGCGCGACAGCACCACCTTTCGCAGCGGGCCCTCCTGCATGAGCTTCAGCGCCGCCGCCACGCCGTCCTTGTACGCGGAGGGCTCCGGCACGGGCCGCAGCGTGTACTGACCGGCCAGGGGAGACCGGGCCGCGGCGGCCGCGTCGAACACCATGGGCCCCGCGCGCTGGAGGGTCATGGGCACCACCAGGTGCGCGGCCACCTTGCCGTCGAAGGGCACCGCGCCCACCGCCACCGGGATGTCATGCGCCGCGTCCCGCGAGGCGTTGAGCACCGAGGCCACGCGCTCCGGCAGGCCGTCCAGCGAGTTCGCCCCGCCCGCGTCCGGCACCGTGGCGAACACGCCGCGCGCCAGCATGGTGCGCTTGGGGGACGCGAAGAAGAACCCGCCCGCGTCGTAGTCGCGCAGCAGCCGAGCCGCCAGCGCCTCCTGCTCCGGCTCTCGCGCCACGGCCGGCGCGCCCACCACGCCGTCCACCGTCCGCGCGTCCGTCTGCCGTTCAACGATTTTGGTATCAGGAATCATTCTCAACTCAGGGCGATTTGGGGGGAAGGACCTGCGTCCATCCCGGGAGGGAAAGTCAGGTGGAGGAGGCGAACGTCGCGGGCGCGCTAGACGCCCAGCGTGGCGCCGCCGTCGATACACAAATCGTGCATCGTGATGTGTCGGGCCTGGTCGGACGCGAGGAACACCACGGCGTCCGCGATGTCGTCCGGCGTGGCGATGCGGCGCAGCGGGATGCCAGTGCGGTAGGTGTCCAGCGAACCCTGGATGACGCGCGCGGGGCCGGACTCGTCCGTCCACATGCCCCGCTGCATGGCGGTGTCGGTGGAGCCGGGGGAGACGACGTTGCAGCGGATGCCGTGCTCAGCCAGCTCCAACCCCAGGCACTTGGTGAACATGGTGGAGGCGGCCTTGGACGCCGCGTAGGCTGCCATCTGCATGCGCGGCACGCCCGCGGCGTTGGAGCCCACCGTCACGATGGCGCCGGAGCGGCGGGGCACCATGTGCCGGGCCACCGCGCGCGAGACATGGAACACGCCGTGGGTGTTGACGGCGAAGGTGGACATCCAGTCCGCGTCGCTCTGCGTGAGCACGGACCCCATGCGCAGGATGCCCGCCACGTTGGCTAGCACCTGGATGGGGCCCAGCTTGGAGTCGATGGACGCGATGGCATCCTCGATGCCGTCCTTGTCGCGCACGTCCACCGGGAACGCGGTGGCCTTCAGTCCCTGCTGGCGCAGCTCCGCCACCAGCAGCTCCAATCCCGCGGCGTTCTGGTCGAACACCGCGACGGGCATCGTGCGCGCCAGCTTGCGCGCCACCGCCGCGCCAATGCCTTGCGCCGAGCCCGTCACCACCGCGTGTCCCGTCATCGAAGCCATCCGCCGCTCGCCTGGATTGTTTGAATGAAAATGAGAACCATTCTCATTTTCAGGGCCGGGAAGTGCCATGGCCACGAATTCCTGTCAAGGTGGCTGAGGCAGGGAACCGCCCGACGTCTGGCTTCACGGGCGGTGGTTGAGCGATTGTTTCAGTCTCAGGCGGCGCTGGCCCTGGCGGCGGCCGTCTCGCGGAGCACCTCTCCGGCGGCGGCGATGGTGTGTTCAATCTGCTCCGCGGTATGCACGGCGCTGATGAAGTTCAGGTCGCGGCGGAGGATGACGCCCCGGCGAGCCATGCCGGCCTGGAAGGGGATCATCTTCTCGATGTGCTCGGGGATGACCTTGCTGAAGCGGAAGAAGGGCACGGCGTCGTAGCCGATGACCTCCAGGCTGGAGCCCGTCTCCCGCGCGTGGGCGTTGACGCCGTCGCGCAGGCGGCGGCCCAGGTTGGCGATGTGCTCCACGTAGTTCGTGGTGCGGTATTCCTTGATGACCGCCTCACACACGGCCAGTGAGAGCATCTCACCGCCGAAGGTGGTGGACACCTGGAGCTCACTGAGACGCGACAGGTACTTCTCCGGGCCCGCGATGGCGGACAGGGGCATGCCCGCGGCGATGCCCTTGGACAGCGTGACGAAGTCCGCCTGGATGTTGAAGAACTGCTGCGCGCCGCCCAAAGCCAGACGGAAGCCGGTGACGACCTCGTCCAGGACGAACAGCACGCCGTGCTTCGCGCAGGTCTCCTTCACCTGGAGCAGGAACTCGCGGGTGACGGTGCGGTTGTACGGGATGGCCAGCAGCACGCAGGCCAGCTGGGCGCCGTGCTTCTCGATGTGCTCGATGAGCGCGGGCTCGTCCGGGGGCGTGAAGAGGGGCAGGCGGGTGGTGAGCTTCGCGACCGTCGGGGGCACGCCCGGGGTGTCATACATGAAGTGGTCGTGCCAGCCGTTGTAGCCCACGGTGACGATGTGCTCGCGGCCGGTGAGGTGGCGCGACAGGCGCACGGCGGCGGAGGTGGCGTCCGCGCCCGTCTTGAAGAAGCGGGCCATCTCCGCGCCGGGAATCACTTCCACCAGCGCCTTCACGGAGGAGACCTCCACCGGCGTGGGCAGCGAGTGGATGATGCCTTCCGCCAGGTGCTTGCGGATGGTCTCCGCGACGGCCGGGTGGTTGTGGCCCAGCATGTTGGCGCCCAGCGCCTGGATGAAGTCGATGTACTCCTGGCCGTCCGCGTCCTCCACCAGGGCGCCGTTGCCCTTGGCGAGGAACACGGGGAAGGCGCCGGGGGCGAAGTGATCCGGCTTCTTCATCATCGTCTGCGTGACGCCGGGGACCCACTTGCGGGCCTCGGCGAGCAGCTGGTTGGAGCGCTCCAGCTTGATCTCACCCACGATGGGGCGAGGCAGGGATGGGTGACGGGGGGCTGTCTGGGACATGGAAGGGTCCTGGTGAGGGGTGAAGAGGGATTCAGGGCGCGGGCGTCGCGTCCAGCCGCACGGCGCGGCCCACGAAGGTCCACAACAGCCCGAGCGCGAGCGCGGAGATGGCCACGGCCAGCCAGCCCAGCTGCGCGAAGCCGATGAGCGTGCCGTCCGGGCCGGTGGTGAGCAGCAGTCCGCCCATCCACGCGGCGAGCCCGGAGGCCCCGTCGCTGGCGGCGATGTTGACCGCGAGGTAGCGGCCCCGGATGGACGGCGGCACCTGCGACGCGACCAGCGCCATGGTGGGGATGGCGCGGCCGGAGGTGAGCGTCATGAAGAGCACGAACACGACGGCCACCACCGGCAGCGGAGACGGAGGCAGGTGGGGGAAGAGCAGGTGCGGCACCATGGTGGCCACGAGCAGCAGCGCCAGCGCGCGAGCAGGGCCCATGCGGTCCGCCAACCGGCCAATCCAGCGCGAGCTCACGAAGGTGGCCGCGCCGCCCGCCAGGTACACCCAGGGCAGGTCCGTGAGGGACAGGCCCACGTTGCCCACCATGAAGGCGCCCAGGTAGGGGATCAGCAGGAAGCTGGCGAACACCACCGTGAAGGTGAGGCCCCAGCCCATGGCCAGCCGGGGCGTGAAGCCCGCGGTGGCGGAGGCGCCGGACGCCTGGGACAGGTGTCCGTCCACGCGAGGCAGGAAGCGAAGCAGCAACAGCCACACGAAGCCCGCGACCGCCGCGAGGACGATGAACGGCGCGCGCCAACCCCCGAGGTTCGCGAGGCCCAGGCCCAGCGGCACGCCCGCGACGGCGGACAGCGCATAGGCCGTCATCACGGTGCCAATGGCCTGGCCCCGGCGCTCGGCGGGCACGGTGTCGCTGACGATGGCGATGACGACGGCGCCCATCAGCCCCGCGCAGCCGCCGGCGACGGTGCGGGCGATGAGCAGGCCCGTGGGCCCGGTGGCGGCGCCGCACAGGAGCGTGGCGATGATGAAGCCCGCGTAGAGCATCAGCAGCGTGCGCTTGCGCTCCAGACGATCCAGCCAGAACACGCCCAGCACGCCCATGGCCGCGGACGCGAGCGTGTACGCGGACACCAGCGCTCCGAACCGCGTCGCCGACAGCGAGAGCCGCTGCATCAGCAACGGGCCCAGCGGCATCAGCATCATGAAGTCGACGACGTGCGTGAACTGCACCGCCGCGAGCAGCCACAGCAGCGTGCGCTCACGCGGGGCGGGGGATGGAGCACTCAAGACAATCACCTGAATCCAGACACACGTCGGCCATGGCCCGGCAATGCCAGGCCAGGCTCGGCCGGGTCCGGGCGCACTTCTCGCCAGACCGCCGTGTTTTTTGTTACAGCTCAGCGAATGATAATGAGAATCATCCTCAGAAATCTTCCGGAGTCAATGGGAAAGCGGGTTCTGTGACGCAAACGTCTCTCCACGGCTTTGCGGCGTACGTCCGGCTTGACGGGCTGCAATGGGGGCGGAAGGGTCGGAGTTGGAGCGCAGTCCATCCCCGTTCGTTCCGACTTAGGAGTCGATGGTGAAGAAGCTCGTCAATGCGCCGCGCGCGGTGGTCCAGGAGATGTTGGAGGGGTTCGTGGCGCTGGCGCCGGGCCAGGCGTTGCTGGAGGGGGAGACGGCTGTCTCT
>NZ_RAWF01000025.1:0-52286 GCF_003612075.1 Corallococcus sp. CA041A | reverse complement strand
AGAGACAGAGGCGGCACCGCGCGCAGCGGCGTGGGCGCGGCGCGCGCGGGCGGCGGGGTGGGGGCGGCGATGGGCTCCGGATCCACCGGCGGCATGAAGCCGACGACGGTCTTCTCCTCCGGTTCGTCCAGGCTGCCCAGCATGTCCAGCGAGTCGTCGTTGTCCGGGCCCAGCGAGTCGAGCGCGGAGATCTCCTCCAGGCCGGACGGGGACTCCATCTCCTCCGGCGGCGCGACGACGGGCTCCTCTTCCGTGCCCGTCACGGGCTCGGACATGTCGCTGAAGGCGTCGTCGAGCATGTCCAGGTCTTCCCCGGCCACCGCGGGCTCTTCGCCCGTGTCGACGGCGATCTCCTCGCCGAAGTCCGTCGCGGGCTCCTCGCCCAGCGAGTCCAGCGTGAGGCTCTCGTCCACCACCTCGTCGCTCGCGGGCGGCTCCGGGAAGCCGATGACGCCGCCCACGCGGTCGATGAGGACGTCCGTGTCCACCGGCTTCGCCACGTATTCGTCCGCGCGCGCCTTCAGCTTGCTGTGCGCCGCGAAGCCGTCCGGGCTGCCGATGATGACGATGGGCACCGTCTTCAGCTCGTCGTCCTTCTTCAGCTTGCCGCAGATGAGGTAGCCGTTCTGTCCCGCGGACAGGTCCACCGCCAGCACCACGAGGTCCGGACGCTCACGGCGGATCAGCTCCACGCTGCCCTTGCCGTCGCCCGTCGTCTGCGCGGAGAAGCCTCGCGACTCCATGGCCTGCTGCAGGGTGGTGGCGAGGGTGGCGTCGCTTTCGACGATCAGGATTCGCTTGGACATGAAGGGACGGCCATCCTGGGGGTGCGGCGCGCGGTGTGTCACCGCGTGAGACAGCAGCGGCGGCGCGCGAGAGTAAAGACGCCGTCGAGGCTATCGGCCATGCATGGGACCGTCAATCTTCACACCGGGCGCAACGCCCGGTATTCAGTTGAGCAGCCGACCACCCGAGCCCCCGGTTTCCGAGGGCTTCAGGGCTGTAGCGAGACAGGCTGCACGCTCACCGCGGGCTTCACCTGCGCGGGGCGCACGAGCCCGTTCGAGCGGTGCTCCTGATCCCGCAGCATCTGCAGGATGGCGGCGTCGTCCAGATCCGTCACCAGCTCGTAGGTGACGTCCTGATCACGCCACGTCACCACGTTGTACGCCTGGCTCGAGTCCACGGCGACGTTCTCCACCGTGGGGCCCTCGTCCTTGATCACCCGCTGACCCGTGGCCGGATACACGAACACGCCGATGTTGCGCTTGGGCTCGTTGGTGAGGCGGGGCTGCGTCTCGTAGCTGACGTAGACGACTTCCTGGCCGTTGAGCGTGGAGAAGCGCGCGCCCACGGGCCGCGCCTGCTGCAGGCGGGGCAGGGTGATGCGGTGCTCCACCTTGTCGTTGAACCACGCTTCGATCTGCTCCGGCGTGCCCGCGACGAACTCCAGGGGCCGCTGGCGCGTGTGGCGCTGCACGGCCTCCAGGATGGTGGCCTTCTGCGCCTTGCCGGACTGGTACATCATCCAGCCGCCGCTCACCGTCACGACCACCAGGGCCATGGCCCCGGCGCGCAGCCACTGGCCCACCTGCGCGCGGCGGTGCTCGCGGTGCAGGCCGGACTGGATGCCCGCGCGCAGTGAGGCCGGCGCGCGCGTGCCCTGCGTAGAGATGGAGTGCTTCGCCGCGCGGCGAAGCGTCTGACGAAGCTGCATCTCCTCGTCCACCCGCGCGACACACGCGGAGCAGCCTTCGAGATGCGACTCCACGTCGTGGCGTTCCTCGGGCTGGAATTCGCCGTCGAGGTACGGATACAGCAACCGCTCGAGTTCCTGGCAGGTCATGGGCGCTCGATGAGGTGGGCGGAGGGAAGCAACGCCCCTCCAACCTCTTTCTAGCCTGCCTTCTTCCGGCGCCTGAACTCTTCCAGATCCGCCGGGGCCGCCTGAACCGGCTCCCCGTCGTGCCGGAATACGCCCTGGCCTTCCGCGTACTCGCGCAGCGTCTTCTGCAGCAGCTTGCGGCCACGGAAGAGGCGGCTCATCACCGTGCCCACGGGGCACTCCAGGATCTCCGCGATCTCCTTGTAGGAGAACTCCTGGAGGTCCGCGAGGATGACCACCAGCCGGAAGTCGATGGGCAGCGAGTCGATGGCGCGCAGCACGTCGTCCGACAAGAGCCGGTCGAAGAAGTACTGCTCCGGGTTGGCCGCGAAGTCCGTCGCGTCCCGGCTCACGAAGCGCTCATGCACCGCCTCGCGCTCCACGCCCTCCACCACCGTGCGCTCCTTCACCTTGCGGCGATAGCGGTTGATGAAGGTGTTCGTGAGGATCTTGAAGAGCCAGGCCTTGATGTTGGTCCCGCGCTCGAACTTGTCGAAGAAGCGGTAGGCCCGCATGCAGGTGTCCTGCACCAGGTCCTCGGCGTCACGCTCGTTCTTGGTCAACCGGAGCGCCGCTGAATACAGCGGGTCCAGGTGCGCCAGCGCCAGCTCTTCGAATTCCTGCTTCGTCCGGTTGGGTTGCCTGAAGTCCAGCATCATGCTCCCGCCTTCCAGGGGCCCGAAATGATTGGGGAATGCGTCGCCTGCCTAACGGTCAATCTATGCACCGGAACAGACGGGTCAACAACGCTTTCCCCTGCCGCGCCGCCCGCATGCCCGCTTCTGGAGTGCGGAGACGTCCGGCGGGATCATTTATTCCACAGGGTGGGAACTGGACGGGACACCCGTCCAACCGTCCCCTCCAGGCAACCGGCCAGCACATGGCTGGCCGGCTGTGGAGCAGGCAACCGCTACATCACTTCTTGCCGCCGAGTGCGTCCATCAGGGGCACGTAGTCGTACCCCATGTCCTTGGCGACGGCCTCGTAGGTGATGTGGCCGTTGTAGGTGTTGATGGCGCGCTGAAGGGCGCGGTCGGACTTGATGGCCTCCACCAGACCCAGGTCCGCGATCTTCCGCGAGTAGGGGCGGGTGGTGTTGGTGAGCGCGAAGGTGGACGTCTGGGGCACCGCGCCGGGCATGTTCGCCACGCAGTAGTGGACGACGTCGCTCACCGTGAAGGTGGGGTTGTCGTGCGTGGTGGGCTTGCAGGTCTCGATGCAGCCGCCCTGGTCCACCGCCACGTCGACGACGACGGAGCCGGGCTCCATCTCGCCAATCAGCTCACGCGACACCAGCTTCGGGGCCTTGCCGCCGGGGATGAGCACCGCGCCGACGACGAGGTCCGACTCTCGCACGGTGCGCGCGATGGACTCCGTGTCCGACGCCAGCGTCTGCGCGTGGCCGAGGAACACGTCATCCAGGTAGGTGAGGCGCTCCAGGTTCACGTCCAGGATGGTCACTTCCGCGCCCATGCCGACGGCGACCTTGGCGGCGCACAGGCCCACCACGCCACCGCCGATGACGGCCACGCGACCGCGACGCACGCCGGGCACGCCGCCCAGCAGGATGCCCTTGCCACCGTGGGCCTTCTCCAGGCACGCGGCGCCCACCTGGATGGCCATCTTGCCGGCCACCTCGGACATGGGCTTGAGCAGCGGGAGGCTGCCGTCGTCCAGCTGGAGCGTCTCGTAGGCGACCGCCGTGACCTTCTTCTTGATGAGGGTCTTGGTGAGCTCCGGATCCACGCCGGCCAGGTGGAAGTACGTGTAGACGATCTGCCCGGGCTGCATGCGCTCGTACTCCGGCGCGATGGGCTCCTTCACCTTCACGATCATCTCCGCGCGCTTCCACACCTCATCCGCGGTGGTGATGATCTGCGCGCCGACGCGCTGGTACTCCGAATCCGGGATGCCGGAGCCGACGCCAGCGTTCGTCTCGACCAGCACCGTGTGCCCCGCGATGGTGAGCGCGCGCACGCCCGCAGGCACCATGCCAACACGGTACTCGCGGGTTTTGATCTCCTTGGGGACTCCGACGATCACGACTGCCTCCGACGAATGGGGGACTGCCTGGAAAACGTGGCGGACCCATAGACCAGGGCATGAGCGCTTTCAAGGCGCGCACGGGCGAGGCAAGGGGCCACGCGTGATGGGCCTCATTCATCCATCCATATGACGCGAGGCGTTGGACGCAAGGCGGCCCACCCGTGTTAGTTAACAGCGCATGACGCACGCGCCGAAACTGCTCTTCGCGGACCCCAAGGGCCGGGTCATGGAGCATCCCTACCTCATCGCCACCCTGCGCAGCGGCGAGGAGCTGGTGCCTCCGCAGGACAAGCCCATCGCCCTGCCAGCGACCGGGCGCCTGGTGCATCTGCCTGGCCGGCTGCCCGTGGGACTCAACCCGGACTCCGGTGAGCTGGAGCTGGTGCGCGAGATGAAGATGGGCGGAAAGACCTTCGTGCCCAATGCCGTGGGCGCGCTGCTGCCGCCGGGCTACACGCGCACGTTCCTGCCCGGGGAGGTGAAGGGCAGCGGACCCATCCTGCCGCAGTGGGCGTACACGGCGGCGGCGTGGGGGGAGAAGGGGCCGCTCGCGTGGGCCATCCACACCGACCGGCGCTCGCACTGGGAGCCGGAGGCGTACTCCACGCCGGAGCTGAAGGGCCTGGTCACGGCGCACATGGGGCGCTTCCCGGACAGCCGCGTGCTCAAGCAGCTGAAGACGTGCGCGCTGCTGTACCGGTGCTTCACGTCGCAGAACATCTTCTATGCGCGCGACGAGGGCGCCATCCCCGCGTCGGTGATGTGCAACGCGCGCTGCGTGGGCTGCATCTCGGATCAGCCCGCGGACGGCCCGCCGGCCTCGCACGAGCGCATGGATGACGGCCCCTCCGCGGAGGAGATGGCGGCCATTGGCCTGTACCACCTGGAGCACGCGCCGGGCCGCACCATGGTGAGCTTCGGCCAGGGCTGCGAGGGCGAGCCGCTCACGCGCTGGAAGTTCATCGCGGAGTCCATCCGCCTGATGCGCGCGAAGACGGACAAGGGCTCCATCAACATCAACACCAACGCCAGCCTCACGCACGGGCTCAAGGCCCTGCTGGACGCGGGGCTGGACGCCGTGCGCGTGTCGCTCAACTCCGCGTCCAAGGGGCTCTACGAGGCCTACTACAAGCCGGTGAAGTACGGCTGGGAGGACGTGGAGGCGTCCATCGCGCTGGCGCGCGAGCGGGGCGCGTACCTGGCGCTCAACCTGCTCCTGTTCCCCGGCGTCACCGACCGCGAGGGCGAGGTGCGGGCGCTGGAGGACCTGGTGCGCAAGTACCGCGTGGATCAGGTGCAGACGCGCTCGCTGTGCATTGATCCGCTCCAGTACCTGGAGGTCGCGCGCGGCGTGGGCGCGGGCGGCGAGCCGGTGGGCATCCGCACGTTGCTCCAGCGGCTGAAGGCGGCGCGGCCGGGGCTCATCATCGGCAACTTCGCGCGAGGCCTGGACGAGCGGGAGAACGCCGCGGGCTCACCGGAGGTTTGACCGTCCGGGAGGGAAGGGCTACGCAGGGCGGCATGTCCGCTTCCTCCTTCCGTTCCGCGTTCCGCCTCGCCGTCTTCTGTCTCTCCTCCGGCGCCGTCCTCGGTGCGTGCAGCAAGGCGCCCGAGGAGCCGGAGTTCGACCACGGCCTGAAGAAGCCGCTCGTGCGCAAGCTGCGCGAGGAGCTGACGGAGACGCCGTGCGACAAGGCGAAGGCGCAGCAGCTGGCGCAGCTGCTGCTGGACACCGGCGACATGAAGGGCCTCACCCGCGTGACGGACACGTTCGGTGAGAAGTGCGGCCCCAACATCGTCCTGCTCCAGCTGGCGTACACGGCCAACGCGCGCGCCGGGGAGAAGGAGCTGGCGCTGAAGGCCGCCACCGCGCTGGTGACGGCGCAGCCGGACAACGCGAGCTATCGCGTGTGGCGCGGCCTCTCGCTGGAGGCGCTGGGGCGGACCGAGGAGACCGCGGCGGAACTGCAGAAGGCCTTTGATCTTCAGCCCGGCCAGCGCCCCATCCTCAACGCGCTGGTGAAGTCCTACGACGCGCTGGGCAAGTCCTGCGAGGCGCTGGCCGCGTACCAGCGCTTCGTGGAGAACGCGAAGCCCTCCGAGGCGAAGTCCGCGGAAGTGCAGGAGCAGTTGCAGGAGCGGGCCGCCAAGACGAGCTGCCCGGCCCAGGAGACCGCGGCGACGCCCGACGCGTCCGTGACGCCCGAGGCGGCGGCGAAGCCCTGAAGCGCGCGGCGACTACTCGGCGCCAGGGGGCATCAGCTCCTTGGCGACGAGGTTGCCCATCACGGCGTCCTTGGGGATGTAGCCGTCGGCGCCGGCCTCGCGGCAGATGCGCTGGAGCTCCTCGACGTTCTCGCCGGAGCACAGCAGCACCTTGATGCCCTTGAAGAGGCTGTTGCTCTTGATGAAGCGGCAGAACTGTTCGCCGTTCACGTTGGGCATGCGCACGTCCAGCAGCACCAGGTCCGGGCGCGTCTGCTTCTTCAGGATGATCTTCGTGGCCTTGTCAGCGGTGTCCGCGACGTGGACCTCGAAGCCCTTGGACACCAGGTCCGCTTCGATGATCCGCGCGGTCATCTCACTGTCGTCCACGATGAGGATGCGCGGCTTGCGCCCCCCGGCGGCCATCGGGGCCTTGGGGAGTCCGCCGGAACCCGTGGCGGGTGCGGCCGGAGCCGGGGCGCCGATGAGGCCCATCACGCCTCCCAGCACGCCCTCCAGGCCTCCGCTCTTGAGGATGTAGCCGTCAGCGCCGGAGTTCTTCACCTTCGCTTCCAGCTCCTGCTCGGAGATGTCCGAGTAGAGGACGAGCTTGGAGGTGACGCCCTTCACCGTGCGGAGGTACTCGACGACGTCGTCGCCGAACATCTCCGGCATGTTCACGTCCATGAGGATGAGCGCGAACGGGCCCTCGGTGAGCTTCTGGTTGAGCGTAGCCAGGTCCGGCGCGCCAATGGCCTCATAGCCGGCGGCCGTCAGGGCCCGGACGGTAAGCTCCAGAAGCATCGGGCTGTCGTCAATGACCAGTACGCGGGACATCGTCCTCCTCAAGGGCTGCCAGCGCACAACCCTACACCTTTGGGTCACGATGGACCATCGAAACGGAGAGCAGGCGGCCGGTCCATCACCGGACGATGGACCCTTGACCCTCTTTATCCTGGTCTCGGATACTTCGCTGCCTTGACCCCGAACTCCTCCCCCCTCCAACGCGCCTTGCGCATGGCGCCAGACCGCACGGTGGCCGCCCAGGCCCGGCCGGAGCTGGAATTCTTCTGCTTCCGCGTGGGCGAGCTGCGCTTTGGCGTGCCCAGTGAGAACGTGCTCGAGGTGCTGCGCGCCGGGCTGCTCACGCCTCTGCCGCGCACGCCGTCCTTCATCCTGGGCGTCACCGGCCACCGCGGACAGGTGCTGCCCGTGGTGGACATGCTGCGCTTCCTCAGCAAGGGCGAGGCGCGCATCGGTCCGCGCACCCGCATCTTCGTGGGCGTCAGCGGCAACTACGTCTCCGGCGTGGTGGCGGACGTCGTGCTCGGCCTGCGCCGCATCCCCGTGGCGGACATCGTGCCGCCGCCCCTGGGCGGTGATCAGGCCGCGGAGCACCTGCTGGGCGTGGTGCATGGGTCGGGCCCGGCGGATGGCCTCAACCTGCTCAACTTCTCCAAGCTCCTTCAGACGGCCCGTCAGCGCGCGGTGGTGCGATGAGCGGCGACGTCTTCCTGGATGAGGAAGCCCCCGAGCAGGAACGGGTCCTGGGAGAGGTGGACGTCCTCTTCTTCCAGATTGGTGATTCGGAGTACGGCACGGACGCGTCGTCCGTGCTGCGCATCGACCGGGCGCTCCCGGACGACCTGACCGTGCGCGACCTGGGACTGCCCCACAGGGGGCACCGCGCGCTCGTGTTCGACACCCCCGAGGGCGAGGGCCACCTGAAGGTGGACGCCGTCAACGGGGTGCGCACCATCCCCGTCGCCGGGCTGCGCCGCATGCCGGCCGCCGCCTCGGCGGCTTCGTATGCGGTGGGCATCTGCCTGGATGAAGAGGCGGGCCGTCCCGTGTTGCTCATTGATTTGGCGGAAACCTTGAAGACGCAAGGAAGGCACTGACACACATGTCCCTGGAGAGCCCCAACGAGAAGCCCGCGAAGTCCCGCGGCGCGAGGAAGTCCCCGGGCGTGAAGGCCGGCGCGGAGTCCGTCATCGCCAACACCGTGACGGATCCGCTCAAGCCCTTCACCGACACGCTGATGGCGGTGCTGGCCGGCAACCTGAACGCGCGCGTGCCGCAGGACCGCGTGCAGGCGGACGCCACCGGCTTCGGCCACCTGCTCAACCAGGTGCTGGAGCAGTTCTCCTCCGCCGAACACCGCAAGCAGGTGGCGGCCCAGGAGATCGATCAGGCGCTCGACTCGCTCATCATCCTGGTGCGTGAAGGCGACCTGTCGCGCTGGAACACGTCCACCGAAGACCCCCAGCTCGGGCCCCTGCTGGAGGGCTTCGGCAAGGTCATCGAGACGCTGCGCATCTTCGTGCGGGAGATCAACGAGGCCGCGCTGCGGCTGTCGTCCTCCGCCAACCAGGTGCTGGCGGCGTCCACGCAGCATGAGACGTCCTCCACCGAGCAGGCCGCGGCCATCCACGAGACGACCGCGACCATGGAGGAGCTGAAGCACGCGTCCGCGCAGATCGCGGAGAACGCGGGCAGCGTGGCGCGCGTGGCGGAGGAGACGCTGGGCGCGGCCCGCGCGGGCCGTGGCGCCATTGGCGAGTTCATCCAGGCCATGCAGCAGATCCGCAGCGACGGCGTCGCGGTGGCGGACTCCATCTCCAAGCTGTCCAAGCGCGTGGAGCGCATTGGCACGGTGGTGGAGGTGATTGACGAGATCGCGGACCGCTCCGACCTGCTGGCGCTCAACGCGGCGCTGGAAGGCAGCCGCGCGGGCGAGGCGGGCAAGGGCTTCTCCATCGTCGCGGCGGAGATGCGCCGGCTGGCGGAGAACGTCCTGGAGTCCACCAAGGAGATCAAGAACCTGATCACCGAGATCCGCGAGGCCACGCAGGCCGCCGCGGGCGCCGCGGACGCGTCCAAGCACGCCACGGAGTCCGGCGAGAAGCTGGGCGCGGTGGCGGCGCAGGCCGTGGAAGGCATCCTCGCCGGCGTGCAGGAGACGAGCGACGCGGCCCGGGTCATCAACCTGGCGACCCAGCAGCAGCGCACGGCCACCGAGCAGGTGGTGGCGTCCATGGCGGAGATTGAAGACGTGACGCGCCAGACGACGCAGGCGTCGAAGCAGGCCACCGGGGCCGCCGCCGAGCTCACCCAGCTCGCGGCCCGGCTCGCCGAGCTCATCAAGCGTTTCAAGGCCGACTAGCAGGCGTTCTCCTGAGGGGAGAAAAGGGGACGAGGGGCGTGCATAGCGCCCTGACGCCCGCGACCCATGGACACCGAGGCCCTCAAGAAATCCCTCCTGAAGAAGTTCCAGGAGGTCACGGCCGACCGACTCCAGAAGATCCAACTGGGAGTCATCGACCTGGAGAAGGAGACCGCGGAGCAGGCCGCGGAGGACGTCGCGCGCGAACTGCACACGATGAAGGGCGAGGCCCGCATGTTGGGCCTGGCCGCCATCGGGCAGCTCGCGCACGCCGCCGAGGACGTCCTGCGCGCCGAGCGCGAAGGCAAGACCGCCACCGAGACGGCCACGGACGTCATGCTCCGTGCCTGCGACGTGCTGTCGGACCTCATCGAGGACCTGGACGCGGCCCACACCGGCTCGTCCGCCACCGAGGAGATGGTGAAGGCGCTGTCGGACGTGTCCGGCCACCCCGTGCCCGCGCTGGGCCCGGTGCGCAAGCCCGCCGCCGCGCCGCCCAAGCCCGCGGTGCAGGCTCCGGTGGCGCCTCCCGCCGCCATGGTGCAGGCCCCCGTGCCTGCTCCGGCGCCCGCGCAGGCCACGCCCCGTGCGGCGGAACCTGTCGTCGTGGCCGCGCCCGCTCCGGCCGCGAAGGAGGAGGAGGCTCCGAACACCGCGAAGAGCAACTCCATCGCGGACCGCAGCATTCGCGTGAACGTGGAGGTGCTGGACTCGCTGGGCCTGCTCGCCGGCGACCTGCTGGTGGAGAGCGCGCGCGGCCGGCTTCGCAGCACGGAGACGGCGCAGCTCTTCGAGCGCTTCAGCCGCCTGGGCGACCGCTTCCTGCGCATCTCCGAGGAGGTGGACGTCCCGGACACCATCCGCACGGAGCTGGAGCGCGCGGAGGCGGACCTGCACATGCTGCGCGACGACGCGTTCCGCTTCGTGCGCCGCAACGGGGACGGCATCAACACGCTGCACGGCAACCTGGCCCAGCTGGCGGACCACGTGGCCGAGGCGCGCCTGGTGCCGCTGTCCACCGTGTTCGACGCGTTCCCTCGCGCGGTGCGCGACATCGCGAAGACGCAGAACAAGGAAGTGGACCTGATCATCGAGAACGCCGACATCGGCGTGGACCGGTCCATGCTGGCGGACGTGCGCGACGCGCTGGTGCACCTCCTGCGCAACGCCGTGGACCACGGCCTGGAGTCCTCGGACTTCCGCCAGCAGATGGGCAAGCCCGACACGGGCCGCATCCGCATCCGCGTGCGCGTGGACGGCGACATGCTCCACATCGAGGTGGAGGACGACGGCCGGGGCATGGACACCGAGCGGCTCAAGCAGGTGGCCATCAACAAGCGCCTGCTGTCACCGGTGCAGGCCGCCGCGCTGTCGGAGCGCGAGGCCATCGAGCTCATCTTCCGCCCCGGCTTCTCCACGCGCGAACAGGTCAGTGAGCTGTCCGGCCGCGGCGTGGGCATGGACGTGGTGAAGCGCAAGGTGGAGACGCTGGGCGGGTCCGTGGGCGTGCAGAGCCGCCAGGGCCGCGGCACCACCATCACGCTGCGCCTGCCTCAGTCGCTGGCCCTCATGAAGGTGCTGCTGGTGCGCCTGGGCGACGACGTCTACGGCATGCCCGCCGCGGACGTGGTGGCCGTCATGCGCATCAAGCCGGATGACCGCATGGAGGTGTTCGGCACGCTGGCGGTGCGGCACCGGGGCAAGCCCACGGCGCTCGTGGCGCTGGGGCCGCTGTTGGGCCTCAACGGCGGCAACCGCTTCGACAAGCCCCCCGCGGTGGTGGTGCGCCACGGCGACGACTACGCCGCGCTGGTGGTGGACGGCTTCGTGGACGAGCGCGAGGTGGCGGTGAAGCCCTGTGGAGGAGAGTTCCTCAAGGGCGCGCCGTTCATCGCGGGCACGGCGGCGCTGGAGGACGGGCGCATCGCGGTGCTGCTGCACGTGCCGGACATCATGACGGAGGTGCGCCGCATGGCCCGCCCCGTCACCCAGGCGCCCGCCAGCCGCCGGCTGCGCGTGCTCCTGGTGGATGACTCGCCCATCGCGCGTGCGACGGAAGGCGCGCTCGTCAAGGCGCTGGGCCACTCCGTGGAGGAGGCCCAGGACGGCGAGGAGGCGTACGTGAAGGTGCAGAACAACACGTACGACCTCATCCTCACCGACGTGCAGATGCCGAAGCTGGACGGCTTCTCCCTCACGCGGCGGCTGAAGGGCACGCCCGCCGTGGCGCGCATCCCGGTCATCATCCTGTCGTCGCTCGCGTCGCCGGAGGACAAGCGGCGCGGCCTGGATGCGGGCGCGGATGCGTACCTGGTGAAGGGCGAGCTGGGGGTGGAGATCCTGGCGCAGTCCATCGATAGGCTGACCTGAGGAGCCTCTCGTGGGCGGCGGCACGGCGGTGATGGGACTGGCGTTCCGGGTACTCCTGGTGGGGCGGGGCCTGCGCGGGCTGGTGCGCGGGCTCTTCGAGGGCGAGTCTCTGGTCGCCGTGGGCCCGCCAGAGGCGGACTTCGTGGGCGCGGAAGCGGTGGTGCGCAGGCACTTCCCGGACGTGCTGCTGGTGGACCTGGTGTCGTCGGAGGCGCTGGGCGCCATCGAGCGCATCATGGCCCAGCGCCCCACGCCCATCCTCGCGCTGCACCCGGGCGTGCTCACCGGCCAGCAGGCGTTCCAGGCGCTGGCCATGGGCGCGCTGGACGTGATGGACCGGCCCATGACTCCGGGGCCGGACTTCTGGCACGCGGTGAACCGCAAGCTGGTGATGCTGGCGCAGGTGAAGGGCGTGCGCTCGCCGCCTTCCTCGCCCAAGGCCAAACAGCCGGTGCAGGAGGGGCCCACCGCGCCGTTCCCCCTGGTGGCGCTGGCTGCCTCGCTGGGCGGGCCGAAGGCCGTCGCGTCCGTGCTGCGGATGATTCCGCGGGGCTTCCCCGCGCCCATCGCCTACTGTCAACACATCAGCCAGGGCTTCACGGAAGGTCTGGCGCACTGGCTTTCCACGGAGACGGCGCTGCGCGTGGTCGAGGCGACGCATGACGCGTGGATGGAGCCGGGCACGGTGTACATCGCCCCTTCGGGAGGACATCTGCTGGTGAAGCCGGACGGCCGTCTGGAACTGGATACAGGACCTGCCCTGCGGGGCTTCCGGCCCTCGTGTGACATGCTGCTCACTTCGGCCGGGGAGTCTTTCGGCCGGCGGTGCATTGGCGTCATCCTGACGGGCATGGGCCGCGACGGCGCCAGGGGGTTGAAGGAGATTCGCGAGCGGGGCGGGCGCACCATCGCGCAGGACGAGGCCACGTGCGTCGTCTACGGCATGCCTCGCGAGGCCGTGCTCCTGGGCGCGGCGCAGCAGGTGCTGCCGCTGGACGTCATCGCGCCGACGCTCGTGCAGTGGGTGGACGCGTGCTGAACGTGGGCAACAAGGTGCTCCAGCAGCTGGCCGCGCTCCTCCTGGAACGCGCGGGGCTGAAGATCACCCTGGATGGCTACCACAGCCTGCGGCTCGCCCTGTCCACGCGCATGCCCGTGCTGGGGCTGAGCGACCCTGAGAAGTACCTGCAGAAGCTGATGAGCGTGAGCGGCGAGGAGGAGCTGCGCGCGCTCTTGCCGCTGGTGACGGTGGGGCACACGGAGTTCTTCCGCGACGCGAAGCAGTTCCGCGCGCTGGAGCAGAGCGTGCTGCCGGAGCTGCTCGCGCGGGCCCGGCGCGAGATGCGCAAGGTGACCATCTGGTCCGCGGGCTGCGCCACCGGCGAGGAGCCCTACAGCCTGGCGCTGGTGATGGCGGAGCTGGGGGCGCTCGCGGTGGAGGTGGACCTGTGGGCCACCGACCTGAACCTGGCCGCGGTGGAGGCCGCGCGGCAGGGGCGCTTCACCACGCGTCGCGCGATGGCCATTGGGCCGGAGCGGCTCAAGCGCTTCTTCCGGCCCGTGGAGGACGGCTACGAGGCGTCTCCCATCCTGCGCGAGTACATCCGCTTCGACGGTCAGAACCTGGCCGTGCCGGTGTTCGACAAGGTGGCGCCCGCGTCGTTGGACCTCATCCTCTGCCGCAACGTCATCATCTACTTCGACCTGCCCACCATCCGCGCGCTGATGGACCGCTTCCTCGCGGCGCTGCGTCCGGGCGGGCTGCTCTTCCTGGGGTACTCGGAGAGCCTGTTCAAGGTCTATGACCGCTTCGAGATGATCGAAGTGGACGGTGCGTTCGTGTACCGGCGCCCCTTGGGCGAGCGCCCCCGTCCGCCGCCGCCGCTGGCGCCCATGGCGTCGGAGCTCCGGCCGGGCAGCCCGGAGTCCTTCGCCGTGGAGCTGCGCCAGCGGATGCAGGCCAGCGCGGAGACCGCGGCCAGGCTGCGCACCGACGCGGCGGGTGCCAAGGCTCCGGACGCGCCCGTGCGCAGGCCCACCCTGGAGATGCCCGCGTTGGGCGCGCTGGCGGGGCGCCGCACCGGGGAGTTCCCCGCCGTCCGCCCGGAACCGGCCCGCACCGGGGAGTTCCCCGCCATCAAGGAGGATCCGACCCGTCCCGGAGAGCCTCCGCGCCGGACCGCGACGACTGGTTCCTTCGCGGCGGTGCGCGTGGATCCGCCCGCGTCCCGGCCGCTGACGGAAGCGGTGCCCGCGCGCCCCAGCGGTTCGTGGCCGCAGCTGCTGCCGCCCGCCGAGCGCTTGAACATGGCCGTGCGCAAGATGGCGCAGGGCGACTTCCCTGGCGCCATCGACGGCGTGAAGCGCCTGCTGGTGGACGAGCCCTCCGACCTGGACGCGCTCCTGACGCTGGGCAACCTGTACTCGCTCACCGGCCGCATCGACGAGGCGCGCGAAACCTTCGGTCAGGCGCTCCAGCGCGAGCCGCTGTGCGTGGAGGCGCGCGTCTTCGGCGGGGTGGCGGCGATGCAGGCGGGGAGCCTGACCGAGGCTCGCTCCGAGCTGGCCAAGGCCCTGTTCCTGGAGCCCACGCTGGCCATTGGCCACTACCTGCTGGCCCAGGTACAGGAGCGCACGCAGGACTTCGAGGCGGCCCGGCGCAGCTACCGCAACGCCGTTGCTCAGCTGAAGTATCCGCAGCGCCCGTTGGCGGGGCACTACCCGGAGATGCTCGACTCCGCGGAGGCCATCTCCCGCGCGGCCCGCTATGCGCTGGCCGCGCTGGAGGAGCAGCCGGGCTGAAAGCAGCACAGCCCGGCGCACGGCGGAACGACGTCAGTCCAGGTTGCCCTTCACCTGATCCAGGCTCTTGGACGGATCCAGCACCGCGCCGAACTTCTTCTGGATGTACGTCTTGGCCTGGCTGCGCAGCAGCATTCCGGGGTCGGTGCCCTCGCCGGAGATGGCCTTGTCCGTGATGACGAAGCTGGCGTCCAGGTTGATGCCCATCACCTTGCCGACGAGCTTCGCGCCCTCGTCGCCCTGCCAGTCGGACTTCACGCCGTACTTGGAGCCCCAGTAGTGGAGGAGCTGCTCGACGCGCTTCTTGACCTCGTCCTTGGGAAGGTTGTGGGGGACCTCGAACTTCATCGTGCCCATGGCTGACTCCTGATTCATTCCGCGAAAGCGGGTGCGTCCGTCCGGTTTAGTGACCCCGGGCCGGAAAGTGAACCGCCGTCTTCAGGGGGATGTCCACCGGCGGCCTACCGGGCTGTCTTCCGGCGGGACTTCTTCACGGTCGCGGGGGCCTCGGGCTGCTCGGCCGGGGGGCCCCAGCGCTCCAAGTACGGGTCCAGGTCGAACTTCTCCGCGGTGCGGAGCGAGCTCATGGGCCGCACCTTCCCAATCACCGCGCGCTCCTGGAAGGGCCGGTCGTGCAGCCCCAGGACCCACATGAAGTTGGAGACGCTCGCCGGGTCGCGTCCGTCCACCGCGTAGGTGTCGTTGAGCCGCGCGATGCGGGCCAGCGCTTCTTCCGGCGAGGGGCTCCACTCCAGGATCTTCTTCCCCCAGAGCATGCGCAGGTAGTTGTGGATCCGCCCTCGCTCCCGCAGCTCGCGCTGGGCCGCGTTCCAGAGCGCGTCCTGCGTGCGGCCCTGATCCAGATCCTCGAACGAGTAGAGGTGCGGGCGCGGATCCTTCCGGTGGCGTGAGAGCGTTTCGCGCGCCCAGCCGGGCAGGGAGTCCGTGCTCAGCTGCTTCGGGCCGGGCGTGTGGAAGCAGTAGTTGAAGCCCAGCTCACGGCGCACGAGCAACTCCTCCACGAAGGACTGCACGGCGGGGTGGTCCTTGCCCTTCGCCGCGATGGCCGCTCGCGCTGCCTCGCCGGGGAAGAGGTTGCCCCAGTGGAAGTAGGGCGACAGGTTGGACTGCTGGCCCAGGCCTGGATCATTCCGGCCGGTGTCGTAGCCCTCCAGCCGCTCGTGGAGGAACGCATCCAGCGCCTTGAGGCCTGCCTTGCGTCCACCGCGCTCGGAGACGGGCTTCACGGAATGATCCAACGCGAACGTGTCCAGCGCGGCGCGGGCCTTCACGGCGTCGGACAGCTCGAAGTCCGGTTGCAGCTTCGCGCCCGACACGCGGGGCTTTCGCTGGGGCAGCGTGCGCTCCAGGTACTCCGGCCACAGCTTGCGCAGCTTGGGGCGCAGCGCGTACGCGCCCACCTGGGCCGCGGGGATGCGCTGCATGGGCACCACGCAGGAGGCGTCCACGGCGATGAGCGGCACCCGCAGCGCCTTCGCCGCGCCGCGCAGGTGGCCCGGGATGATGTACGTGGGGAACAGGTCCGACACGACGGCCGCCGCGCGCCGGCCCAGGCTCGCGAGCCGCGGCTTGTGCTCCTTCTTCGTGCGCGGCAGCTCCAGCCAGTACTGCAGGCCGCGCGCGGCGCAGCCCTTCGCCATGTCCGCCATGCCCTCCAGGGCCCACGCGTGGAGCCGCTCCGATGCGTAGGGGTAGTCCGGGCGGATGGCCTGGTAGACGACGACGGGCAGGCCCAGGTGGTTGCCCAGCGCGATGGCGGCGTCCAGCGCGTGGTTCTCCTCCCACCGATGGTTCACCATGCACCAGTAGAGGACGAAGTCGCGCTGACCAGGAGGGAAGGGGGCTTCGTTCACCGCCTGCACGCGGGCGGAGTCGACGCCGAGTTCGGACCACGAGATGCCTTCGGGCATGGGCGCGCGAGAATCTTCGACACGCGGCGGAAAACCAACACGCGCGCACCGGTTGTGGTTTTCTGCCGGACGGCCGGACCCAAGGAGCGCCTCGCGTGTCACACCGTCGAATCTGGAACCTCCCTGTCACCGTCCTCGCGGTCGCGCTGATGTTGCCGGGCCTCGCACTCGCGCAGGCGGGTGGCACGGGCGTCTATCCGGCACCGCAGCCGCCGCCTCCGCCCGCGCCGGGCATGTACCCGGCGCCGTCCTCGCAGGCCGAGCCCCAGGCGGAAGAACCGCGGCCCGTGTCGCCCTCCAGCGACGCTGACGGGCAGATGCCTCCCTCGCGGCCGTCGAACATCGACGCGTATCCGCCGTCCACGCAGGCGAACCCGGATGACGTGCCTCCCCGCGCGAGCGACGCGCCGCTCGCGCCGCCGGATCCGGACCGCCTGCGCACCGAGCCTCAGGCGCCGTTGACGGAGGGCACGCGCGAGGTTCGCCCGGAGTCCATCCGCGACGAGACCGCGACGGCCGCCTCGCGGCTCCGACCGCCGCCGGAGGACAACGGCGTGTTCCTGGATGGCCAGCGCCGCCGGGGGCCGTTCCTGTCCGGTCCTGGCAGCACGCGCTTCGTGCTGCACCACACGGCCCTGGGGGCGCTGGGCGGCTTCTTCACGCAGGCGTTCTCGAAGGAATTCAACTTCGACCGCACCTCGCGCGAGTCCATGCTCGCGGGCACCCTCATTGGCGCGGGCCTGGGCTTCGGCGCCTCCGCGTGGTGGCAGTTCAACAACTGGGTGGACACCCCCATGGCGAACTTCACCATCCTCAACTCGGGCATTGGCGGCATGGCGCTCGCGGGCTTCATGGACCTCATCACCCAGGACGCGGGTGTGCTCACCTGGTCCGCGTTCCTGGGCGCGGAGCTGGCCGCGTGGCTGACGGCGGGCATCGGCGGCGGGCAATTGCCGCTCTCGGACGGCCTGCTGGTGGCGTCCGGCGCGGGCTGGGCGGCGGCGTACAGCGCGCTGTTCCTCGCCATCGTGCACTTCTCCGGCACGGCCATCTCCGGCAAGACGTGGAAGGACCTGCTGCTCATCTCCCCGGGCGTGGGCGCGGGCGTGCTGGCCCTGGCGACCATGCGCTACAACCCCACGGCGTCGCAGATTCTGCGTGCGGACCTCTTCGGCGGCGGTGTGGGCGCGGCGGTGCTGCTCATCTCCGGCCTGGTGCTGGGCGGCTTCAACCAGTCCACCCCCTACGTGCTGTCCTTCCTGGGCTCCGCGGGCGCCATCACCACCGTGAGCCTGTTGTGGGAGGAGAGCGTGGACCGGTCCTCCCTGCGCAGCGCCAAGGACCGGCCCTACAAGAACGTCTGGTGGTAGACGGCCAGGCGGACGGGCGAGCAGGCGTGATGGCACGCGGGGAAGGGCGGCATCACCTTTCCCCGGTATGGCGCGCGTCCTTCCATTCTCGGCCCTCCTGACCTCGCTGGGCTCCTCGCTGGAGCCCGATGACGGTCCTCCTCGCGGCAACGCGGCCCCATTGCCCACGCATGTGCGGCCCCTGCTGGAGGCCGCGAACCCGAGCGCCGAGCTGCGCCGGCTGCGCGACTCGGGCGGGCTGTTGAAGGACGCACGTCCCGCTCTCTACGTGGTGGAGCTGCACGGCCCCGCGGGCCGCTTCTCCGGTCCACCCGTGCGCTACCTGCTGTGCGCGCTGACGCCGGACGCGGTGCCGTCGCTGGAGCAGGACCCGTACCGGCCCCGCGCGTGGGAGGTGGAGCCCGCCGTCACCCTGGTGGCGGATGACCACGGCGCCCTCCGCGCCCTCCTGGCCGAAGCCGCCGAGCGCGGCATCTCCGTCTGGAAGGGGCAGTACGACGGCAGCCCGGTGTCGCTCCTGCGCATCGAACCGTCCCCGGTGTCCAAGCGCTTGCAGGCGGTGCTGGACGATGCGCCCATGCGGCCCCTGGCGGCCCTGAGCGAGCAGGGCCAGACGCTGGCCGCGGTGGTGCCGCTGTCCGAGCCGGGCCTGGAGCTGTGTCCCATCCACCGTGCCCTGAAGGGCGTGGAGACGTTCCAGGAGGACACCTTCCTCACCCTGGTGGCCGCGTACGCGCGCGTGACGGAGCTGGACGCGCCCCTCACCACGCCGCAGGGACTCTCCGCGGCGCGCGAGCGGCTGGCCACGCTGGTGCCCGGACAGCACGCCGTGCTGCTGGTGCTGCCGGGAGGCCGGGGCCGCATCCTGCGCTTCCGTCAGGGCCTGGACCTGGCGCACCTGAAGGGCGCGCCTCGAAACCCCACGCTGCGCAGCCTGGACCTGGCGCTGCTCAACGCGTTGGTGCTGCGCACGGTGCTGGGCATCCAGGAGCCGGAGGCGTCCGGACATCCGCAGGTGTTCCCGGTGCACGGCCTGGGCGCGCTGGTGGCGGGCGTGGAGGCCGGCACGTTCCAGGCGGGCTTCGCGCTCAACCCTCCGCCGGTGTGGGAGGTGCGGGCGGTGATGGAGGCCCAGGCCACGTTGCCTCCGCGCACCCTGCGCGTGGAGCCGCGCGTGCCCGCGGGGTTGCTCTTCATGGATCCCGAAGCCTGACGGCCCCCTGTGTGCGTGCGCTGACCGGCACCGCGCAGGACTGGCCATGGTGGGCTGACACAGCCACACGCCTTTCGCTGCACCCTGGGTGCGGCGGGGCAGGGTAGACTCCCCGGCCTCGGGGCGGGGTCCGGCCGCTCCGTCTTTGCGAAGGCAGGGTGTGATGCGCGTGGACTTCCGCCGCGCCGTGCAATGGCGACTCCGGGCCCGGATGGCCGCGGGCTTGAGCGGCTGGGGCGTGGCGCTGCTGCTGCTCATGGGCACCCGCGTGCTGGCGCAGACGCAGGCGGACCGGCTCTATCTGAGCTACGGCCTCTCAGGCGGCGGCTTGCTGGAAGCGGGAGGCGCCCGCATCAAGGAGCGGCGGACCCTGGAGCTGCGCGTGCCGCTGCCGCCACTCGTCCTGGGGCGCACGTACCTGCTGCCGTCGGTGGGCTACGAGACGCGGTGGATGGGCGCGGACGTGCCCGCCGTGCGCGATGACGCGGTGGATCGGCAGTTCCACCGCATCCAGTTGGGGCTCACGGTCGTCCGGCCCCTGGTGCCGCGCTGGCTGCTCGTCACGGGCGTGATGGCCAGCACCCGCACGGACTTCCAGTCCTCCTTCGACATGGCGCTGGACACGTCGTGGGTGGCGTTCGCGATGGCCAACTACCAGTTCGAGGACACGCCGGGGCTCGGGGTGACGTTCGGAGTGGTGGCGCTGTGGCCGTTCGACAAGCTGCCGGTGGTGCCCATGCTGAGCCTGACCTACAACCGGGGCCCGTACGTCCTGGAGGTGGGCCTGCCCCGGCTCACGCTGCTGCGCAAGCTGGGCGACACGGTGGAGCTGGGGCTGGTGGGCGCGCTGGACATGCAGGTGCTCCGCACCCGCTTCGACCCGGAGCTCCGGGCGCTGAACGCCAGCTACCTGCGCGAGACGCAGGTCCGCGTGGGCCCCACCGTGAACGTCCACCTGGGCCGCGACCTCTGGCTGAGCTCGTCGGTGGGCCTGTCGCTGATCAACGACTACGCGCTGCTGGACCGCCAGCGCGAAAGCCTGAACGTCCGCGGGCTGGACATGGGGCCCGCTCCGTACGCGCGCGTTGTCCTGGGCTGGCGGCCCGGACGGCCCCAGGCGAAGGCGAAGAGCCCGCGCCCGGCGCCCTGAGCACCGCGGAGCGGACCTACTGTCCCTCCGGGACGTCCGTGGCCTGCGGCGCCTCTTGTTTCGGCGCCTCATTCCTCGGGGGCTCTTCCGGGAGGGCGTCCTCCAGGAAGGGAGGGGGCGCCTGGGCCAGGAAGCGCTCCAGGTCCTCCCGCGCCGTTTCCGCCCGGGCGTCGCCATGCTGGGCGTAGCACGCGGCGCGCTCCATCAACAGGTCGCGGTTCCATGGGAAATGCGGCTCCAGGGGAGCGAGCCCCTCCACGCACATCGCCATGCCTCCCGCCGCGACCGCGAGCCTCGCGCGGACCAGCTTCCGCCGCTCCGTGGCCGCGCTGGCCGCGAAGGGCTGCTCGAGCGTCACGTAGAGCCGCCGGGCCAACTCCGGAGAGCGCTGGCCCACCCGGACCGCGGCGCCCAGCGCCGTGCGCGTCAGCTCCCGCGTCGGCCATGGATCCTCTCGCAGGGCCGTGAACGCGCGCTCGAGCAACGCCGTGGCGGGAGCATCCTGCTTCTGGGACTCCAGGTGCAGGGCCTCCAGGAAGTCCGCTTCGACGGGGAGGATCGTCCTCAAGGCCTGCACGGCCTCGAGCGCCTTGGGGTTGCGGGTCATCACCAGCGCGCGTGCCACCAGGTACTGCTCCAGGGGGCCGCGGGGCTCCCGCTTCATGCGCGTCCAGTGCCTCAGCGCCACGGCGTCCTGGCCCGCCAGCGCGGCGTCGACGAAGGCCTTGTAGGGACGGGCCTGTTCGGACACCTGCCCAGGGAGCGTGGTCCCCAGCCACAACCGCAGCTCTTCCACGCGCCCCCAGTCCGGGCTTCCCCCCGTGAACGCCAGCCGGTCCACCCCGAGCCGCCGCGACAGGCGGCTCATGTCCGCGGTGGAGAAGGAGATGGATTGGCCCAGGCCGCGCGCGAAGGCGAACTCCATGGAGGACAGGTCGTCCGTGTTGATCATGTTCGCGCCGCGCTCCGCCGCCAGCTTCGCCAGCCCTGCGTTCGCGATGAAGTGCGCGAGCACGCCCTCCAGTTCGTCCGTCCGCCACACGGCGGACAGCGCGGTGCGGAAGGGCTCCTTTGCAATGCGGGCGCGCAGCGCTTGCAGCTCGAGTGACCGCGGTTTCGTGGAGGCGATGAGCAGCAGGTCTCCGGACTGCGTCTGCCAGGTGTCCACCTCCGCGAACTCAGAGACGAGCGTGGCGTAGGCGCTCTGGACGGTGAGTGAATCCACTTCGTAGGCCTGGAGCCACTGCAGGAACAGGCCTCCCTCGGACAGCCGCTGCTTCGCCGCCTGGTAGAACTCGCGCGTGAAGAGGCTGGAGATGCCGGCGCGGTACGGGTTGGAGGGCTCGGAGAAGATGATGTCGTAGCGCTGGCGGGTGGTGAGCAGCACCTCGCGTGCGTCGCCGAAGACGGTGTGCACCTTCGGGTTGTTCATCACGTCCGCGTTCACCGAGTGGCTGCGGCGCGCGACCTCCAGGATGGCGGGCTCGATTTCGACCACGTCCACGCGCTCCATCTCCGGGACCCGGCCCAGCCAGCCCGCGGTGCTGCCCGTGCCCAGCCCGATGACGAGCGACGTGCGCGGCGCCGGGTGCAGGATCGCGCCGACGAGGCCCGCCATGACCTGGGTGGTCGCGTCGCCAATGGCGTTGCCGTCCACCTTGCCGTTGACGATGAAGTGCAGGGCGTCGTCATCCCCCAGCGCGACGCTGCTCTCCACGCCCTCGTGTTCCCAGGCGATGGCAGCCCGGCTGGTGCGCAGGAACCCGTCGATCCGCTGGTTGTTGGCGTTCTCCAACCCCGTCCGGCCCGCGCCCACGCCGGAGTGGCGCCACGCGGCGGTGGGCCCCTGCGCGGTGAGCAGCAGCACGGCGAGCGCGGTGGCCAGCACCGGCGCCACCAGGGCGCTGCGTTGGCGCTCCCGCTGGAAGGAGAGGAGGGCGGCGCCCAGGCCCAGCGCGGCGAGGAGTCCGGACACGGCCTGCCACGTCACTGGCGCGGTGAGCAGCGGAATCACTCCGAAGCCGCCCGCGAGCGAGCCCACGATGGAGCCGCCCGTGTTCCACGCGTACACCTGGCCCACCTGCCGGCCCGCGTCCTGCCGGCCCCGCCCGATGAGGGCGAGCAGCAGCGGGAACTGCACGCCGGACACGAACGCGGCGGGCAACACCACGATGGAGGTGATGAACGTCCAGCCCAGCGCCATTCCCGCCAGGCCCATGCCGCCCAGGGGGCGCAGCAGCGCGGCGAGGATGGCCAGCCGGTCCCCCAGCGCGAACGGCAGCGCCATCAGCACGGCCTCCGCGGCGCACGTGAGCGCGAAGCCCTGGAGCGTGGCCGGGCGGTGGCGGAAGAAGACGGTGTAGGCGGTGCCGCCCAACCCGATGCCCAGCAGCGCCAGGGCGAGGATGAGCCCGAACGTGAACGTCGTGCCGCCCAGGAGCGGTCCCAGCATCCGGTACCAGACCAGCTCCATCAGCAGGAACGCGAAGCCCACCACGGCCGCGGCCACGAGCACGAAGCCCTGGGGCGGCAGCGCGCTCGCGTTGGCCACGGGCCCGGTGGCGGGCGCCGCCTCGGCGGGCCCGGGCGTGGCCGGAGCGTCGGACTCCATCGAACGGCTCACGGAGCGCGCGGTGATGGCCACGAGCGCGTTGAGCAGGCAGGCGCACCAGAGCGTGGAGCGGTTGCCCAGCACCTCCAGCAGCAGGAACGTGGACGCCACCGCGCCCGTCACGGCGCCCAGCGTGTTGATGCCATAGAGCAGGGCGAGGTCGCGGCGGTGCGGATCCGCGTCGGAGAGCACCGCGCGCGCGGCGGCCGGGAGCGTGCCGCCCATGAGCACCGTGGGCACCGCGAGCACCAGCAGCGACAGCACCAGCCGCACGACGGTGCCCAGGCCCAGGCCCATCACCGGCGTGCCGCCCAGGGCGACGTAGATGGCGCGCACCGCCTCCACGAGGAAGGGGCTCAGCGCGGCGCTCGCGGCGATGAGCAGCTCCAGGTTCGCGTAGAAGCCCAGCGGCCGCGCCTGCCGGTCCGCCCGAGCGCCCAGGAGCGCGCTGCCCAGACCCAACCCCGCCATGAAGATGGCGAGCACCGCGGCCGAAGCGGCGGTCGAGGCCCCGAAGATGAGGCGGAACTCCCGCACCCACACCGTCTGATAGACGAGTGCGCAAAGCCCCGAACCGAAGAGGAGGGGAGCCACCCTCCAGACGCGTGTGTTCATCGAACCCTCGGGGAGCCGGCGCCCGTCCTTTTCATGACGGGTCGCGGCTCCCTGCCGGGTCCTAGTATCTCGTACGAGTTGTCCGGCTGAAAACAGTGAAGCGGGGCCTGCCTGCCCCTACGGCGCCGGTTTCGCGCGCTCGGCGGCCTGGCGCTCCTGGCGGCACCAGGCGAGCTGCTCCTGGAGGGTGGCCAGGGGCACGGCCAGCTCCAGCTTGAAGGACGAGCCGTCCGGCCGGACCTTCGCGAAGTCCAGGAGCTGCGCCAGGTCGTCCTTGCCGTCCGCCTGCGCCTTCATGCGCGCCATGGACAGCGCGCCGCCCAGGGACTTGCCCAGGTCCGTCATCTTCTCCGCGTCCAGGCCCGTCACGTTGGCCACCATGGCCACGTCGCCGCTGGTGTCCAGGTGCAGCTCCACGTTCTGGGCCACGTCCGTCAGCCGCCGCGCCAGCTCCTCCTGGCCCGGCCCCAGCAGCTTCGCCAGGGTCTCCACCGCCAGCACGCCGTACATCTCGCCGTAGGTGCTGTTCTCATCCAGGAGCGGCGCGCCTTCCTCCTGGCCGCGCCCATCCATGCGATCCAACACCGTCTTCACGGAGTCCGGCGACTTGCCGAACACCAGCATCTGGTTGTTCCAGGTGCCCACCGCGCTGTCCATGCGCCCGCGCTGCGTGCCGCCGTCCGGCAGGGCGAAGGTCGTGTCCCCCGGCTCGTACACGCGCGCGCCCGGGCCGTGGTCGGACGCCACGCGCTCGCCCAGGAGCTCCTGGTACTTCGCCTTGCTGAAGTCGCCGGAGAGGATGACGCCCTCGTCGGTGACGACCAGCCGGTCCAGGTCCTGGAGCGGATCCACGCCGCTCAGCGCCTTGAACTGCTCCAGGTTCTTGCCGCCGTCTCGCAAGAGGCAGTCCATGAGCAGCTCGCCCACGGGCGAGTAGCGGAGCGCGTTCGCCTCGATGACCACCGCCGTGCGGCCCGGGCCGCGGGGCAGCGCCGCGAGCAGCGGGTCCCTCGGCTTCGCCGGCGCGGCCACGCCCGCGTCCACCACGGCGGGCATCACCCAGGTGCGCCGCTTCTCCGCGCGCTCCAGGTCCGTGCCCCGCATGCGCCGGGGGAACTCCACGTCCGGAGCTTCCGCGGCCGGCTTGTCGCCCTGGCCCGTGAACATCAGGACCGCGCCTCCGGCGAACAACAGCAGCGCCCCCACCAGCCACACCCTCCTGCGCCCGCGCGAATCCATGGTTCAGCAGTCCTTTCCTTCGAAGTGCCAGAAGCCCACGGAGAGGGCCCCCAATCCGAACACCAGCACGCCGCCCAGCAGCATGCCCAGCGAACCCTTCTCCAGCGGCGTGGAGCTGGCCAGGTCCGCCGCGCGCGACGCCAGCGCGGACAGCCGGGGCAGCACCAGCGTCACCGCGTCGAACGCCGTGCGGCCGAAGCCCGACTCCAGGTAGCGCGACACGTCGGTGCGGAAGCCCGCGAGGATTCCGCCCACCAGCAGCACGAAGCCCGCCGCCGAGCACAGCGCCGCGCTGCGCACCAGCGTCGCCGTGGTGAGCATCACCGCGTACACCGCCGCGAACCCCACGCACGCCAGGCCCCCGGCGATGAGCGGCCCCACCGTCCAGTACCCCGTCTTCACCCCGAAGATGAGCGTCAGCCCGCCCGCGGCGTACACCGTGCCGCCCAGGGCCAGCGTCATCACCCCCAGGAACGTGCCGGCCAGCAGGTGCCAGCGCTGCAGGGGCAGGGAGAGCAGGTGCTCGATGCGGCCGGGAGACAGGAGCCCCGGCGCGAAGTCCGAGCACGCGACGATGCCGAAGAGGATGCCGCCGTAGAACACCAGGTACGCCGCCGCGCGGTACATGGGCCGCAGCGCCACGTCCACGGACATGATGTTGGAGCGCATCACCTCGCCGAACAGGCGCGTCGCCGCGAGCGCTCCGTCCACGACCTCCAGCTTGAGGCTGAGCGCCACGGTGGCCAGCACCAGCGTGAGCCCCACCATGAAGGCCATGATGAACTTGCGAGACGCCGCCTCGCGCAGCACGTAGCCGGCGATGACGAAGACAGGGCTCTTCACGCCGCCACCCCCGGCCCGCCCACGGCGCCCAGGAGCACCGCCTCCAGGTCCGCGCCCTCGCGCTTGAGCTCCATCAGCAGCGCGCCCGAGGCCCGCGCCCGGTCCAGCGCCGCGTTGAGCACCGCCACGTCCGCCGCTTCCACCGTGTACACGCCGTCCTCCCTGCCACCGACCATGGGCGTCACGCCCGCCCGCGCGTCACCGCCCACCGCCGCGCCAGTCCTTCCACCCCGCGCTGGATCCGCCACGGCCATGAAGCCCGCCGCCGTCAGCGCCTGCGTATCCGCGCCGGGCGCGAAGCGCACGCGCCAGCGGGCCCCCGCCTTCGCCAGCTCCTCCAGCCTGCCTTCGCGCAGCACGCGCCCGTCCGCGAGGATGGCCACGCGGTCGCACACGCGTTCCGTCTCCGCCAGCAGGTGCGAGTTGAGGAACAGCGTCACGCCCTTTCGGACCTCCTCCTGGAGGATGCGGCGCACCTCCAGCCGGCCCATGGGATCGATGCCGTCCGTGGGCTCGTCCAGCACGAGCAGCGCCGGGTCTCCCAACAGCGCCGCCGCCAGCCCCAGCCGCTGCCGCATGCCCTTGGAGTAGCCGCCGATGCGCCGGTCCACCGCGTCTGAAAGCCCCACGCGCTCCAGCAGTCGCGCGTGCGCGGCTGCGTCGACCTTGAGCCCCTTGAGCCGGGCCACGGTGGCCAGGAACGCGGGCGACTTCCACGTGCCGGGCAGGTGCAGCCGCTCCGGCAGGTAGCCGATGCGCGCGCGGATGGCGGGATCCTCCGGGGACCCGCCCAGCACGCGCACCGTGCCCGCGGTGGGCCGGACGATGCCGAGCACACTCTTGATGAAGGTCGTCTTGCCCGCGCCGTTGGGGCCAATCAGCCCGAAGGCGCTGCCCGCCGGGACGTGGAGGTCCATGCCCCGGAGGGCTTCATGGCCGCCGCGTCCGAACGCTCGGCGATACGTTTTTCGCAGGCCCTGCACTTCAAGGGCGGGAGGAGGAGTCGTCACGGTTACGACTGTAGACGACCCGCTGGGCGGATGATTGCACCCGCATGGAAACCAGTGCCCTCGGGGGAGGGACGGGCGGCCCTGCATGCGGGCTGCCCCTCCGCGTTCCCGCGTTCGCGCCGATGGGAAAGGCCTTGCGCACCCTGAGCGCGCGTGGCGCGACGCGACACCTCGTCTTTCCCGGGCGTTGCACTCCTGGGAGTTCCAACGGTGCCCCTGGTCCAGACCCTGCAATGCCAGTCATCGACCCGCGGGACGAAACGCCAACCCTCGCGGACACACCACACGGGAGACATGGGCATGACGTGGGCAAACGGGACCGAGCAGCAGCTTCAGGACGCGCGCCGTGAGCTGGAGGCCGCCGAGCGGGAGCTGAACACCGGGACCGAGGCGGCGCGGGTGCGCTATGCCCGGGCGCTGTACGAGGCGGACCTGGCCGGGCGGCGGGCCGACCGCATGGCGCGCGATTCCCGCCGCCAGCAGCTGACCTGGCGCCCCGTCGCCGGCTGAGCAGGCGGATTCAGGACGCGGAAGGGGTGAAGCGCGGGGCCCGGCGGTTTATACCGGCGACCCATGGCCCACCCCGTCCACCGTCCCCGCAGGCTGCGCCGCTCGGCGGCCCTCCGTGACATGGTGAGAGAGACGCGTCTCTCGCCCACGGACTTCATCTATCCGCTGTTCGTCGTGGAAGGCCGGGACGTTCGCCGTCCCATCTCCTCCATGCCGGGTGTCTTCAACTTCTCGCTGGAGCACGCGGTGAAGGAGGCGAAGCTCGCGAAGTCGCTGGGCGTGCCCTCCGTCATCCTCTTCGGCATCCCGGACCACAAGGACGCGCGCGGCACCCAAGCGTACGCGACGGACGGAATCGTCCAGCGCGCCATCCGGGAGATCAAGTCCGCGGAGCCGGACCTGCAAGTCATCGCGGACGTGTGCCTGTGCGAGTACACCGACCACGGCCACTGCGGCGTGCTGGACGGCAACCACGTGGCCAATGACGCCACGCTGCCGCTCCTGGCCCAGATGGCCGTTACCTGCGCGCAGGCGGGCGCGGACATCATCGCGCCCTCGGACATGATGGACGGCCGCATCGGCGCCATCCGCAAGGCGCTGGATGAGGTGAGGCACCAGGACACGCCCATCATGGCGTACTCGGCGAAGTACGCCTCCGGCTTCTACGGTCCCTTCCGTGAGGCCGCGCAGAGCACGCCGCAGTTCGGCGACCGCCGCGGCTACCAGATGGACCCTGGCAACGTGCGCGAGGCCATCCGCGAGACGGCGCTGGACGTGGAGGAGGGCGCGGACTTCATCATGGTGAAGCCGGCGCTGTCGTACCTGGACGTCATCCGCGCGCTGCGCGAGAACTTCGACCTGCCGCTCGCCGCGTACAACGTCTCTGGCGAGTACGCGATGCTCAAGGCCGCCGGGCAGAACGGCTGGGTGGACTACGAGCGCGTGATGTTGGAGGTCCTCACATCCATCAAGCGCGCGGGCGCCGACCTGGTCATCACCTACCACGCCCTGGAAGCGGCCAAGCTCCTGTAGGCGACACCCGGGCGCCCGTGTTCGGCGGAAGGCTTGATCGCTTCCGCCGCTTGCGCCCAAATGGTCCCCACAACGATGCCCACAAAGAAGAAGCGGCCGGGACGCAGAACCGAGAAGCCTCCGCCCAGACGTGGCGCGACGTCCAAGGTCCGTAAGGGCCCTGCGCCGCGCACCCCGTCGAGCCAGCGCCCCGGGAAGGGTCGCGCTCCGGTGGTCCGTGAACCCGGGCCGTTGCAGTACAAAGTGGTGGAGCTGTCCACGGTGGACGAGGGAGCGCTGGAGCGCACCTTGAACGAGTGGACCGCCAAGGGTTGGAACCTGGACGGCGTGCAGTTCGCGATGCGCGAGTCCTCCAAGCGCCCGGCCATGGCCTTCATCTTCTTCACCCGTGAGGGCGAGGCCGCGCGGCACGACGAGGACGACGCGCGGCAGAAGCTGTTGCGCATGTCGGAAGGCGGAAGCCCCACGGCGCGGCTGGCGGCGGAGCACGCCGGAGAGCACGCGCAGACGGTGGTGCCCTTCGTCCACCCGCTGTCCGCGCACGAGCGGCTGGCGAAGCTGGCGGGACTGGACGAGCCGGAGCCCACCGAAGAGGGTCTCACGCTGGAGCCCGAGGAGTGAGCACCGCCCCCGATCGCAGTCTCATGGCGGAAGGCCGGAGCGCGGGCCGCGTGCTGCGGCTGGTGCAGGAGGACGCTGGGCCGGACTCACCGTACCCGAAGGCGTCGCTGCTCCTGCGCCTGGGCGCGCGCGTGGTGGACTGCGCGGTGGCCTGGGGCCTGTACGTGGTGTGCGGGGCGGCGGGCGCGGTGGTGGCGCTGCTGTTCCTGCTGCTCGCGGACGGGATGCTCCAGGGGCAGAGCGTGGGCAAGCGCATCTTCGGCGTGAAGGTGATGCACCTGCCCACGCGCTCGGCCGCACGGCACCGTGACAGCACGCTTCGCAACGCGCCGCTCGCGCTGGTGGTGCTCTTGGGGATGATGCCCGCGCCGCATGGCGTGGTGGCCGCCCTGGCGGGCTTCGTCGTGATGGGCGGAGTGGAGGCGTGGCGCGTGCTGCGCGACCCGCTGGGCCTGCGGCTGGGAGACACCTGGGCGCAGACGCAGGTGGTGGACGGGAAGGTTGTCGCGGGCGCGACGGTTGCAGCCCGCACGCCGGTGGCCGCCACGCGCGCCCCGGGTCGTTTGATGTCAGCGGCGAAAGTGCGCCGCGGCAAGGCATTCAGGAAAGGGAGACGGGGTAAGCCATGCGCATCGCGCTGACCTACAACCTGCGGCTTTCGGACTCGGAAGAAGAGGCGGAGTTCGACACGCAGGAGACGGTGAACACGCTGGCGGGAGCCATCGAGCGGCTGGGCCATCGCCTGGAGCGCTTCGAGGTGAGCGGCCCCGCGTCGCGCACCGTCGCCCGCCTGGAGGCGTACAGCCCGGACCTCATCTTCAACACGGCGGAAGGCCGCCGCGGCCGCTTCCGTGAGGCGTTCTACCCGGCGCTCTTCGACGAGCTGGGCTTCGCGTACACGGGCTCGGACGCGTACGCGCTGGCGCTCACGTTGGACAAGCAGCTCACCAAGCTCATCCTCTCCAAGCACGGCATCCGCACGCCGGGCTGGCAGTACGTGGAGAAGCTCAGCGAGCTGCAGGCGGAGAACCTGCGCTTCCCCGTCATCGTGAAGCCCAACTTCGAGGGCTCCTCCAAGGGCATCACCCAGGACTCCGTCGCGGAGACGCTGGAGCAGGTGCGGGAGAAGGTGGCGAAGGCGCTGGAGAAGTACCCGGCGGGCGTGCTGGTGGAGGAGTACATCAGCGGGCGCGACCTCACGGTGCCGTTCCTGGCCGCGGTGGACAACGACTTCGACGGCGTGCTCGCGCCGGTGGAGTACGTCATCGACCCGGAGGCGTCCCAGGGCCGCAAGTACGCCATCTACGACTACGAGCTGAAGACGCGCCGGGAGAAGTCCGTCTCCGTGCGCGCCCCCGCGAACATCCCGGCGAAGATGTCCGAGGACGTCCGCAAGATGGCGCAGAAAATCTTGCAGGTGCTGGACTGCCGCGACCTGGGCCGGCTGGACTTCCGCGTGTCCGACGCGGGCGTGCCGTACTTCCTGGAGATCAACGCGCTGCCCAGCCTGGAGCCGGGCGCGGGCATCTACGCCGCGGCGGAGCTGGAAGGGCTGCACCTGGACGGGGTCATCAACTCCATCATCCAGAGCGCGGGCAAGCGCCACAAGATCCGCGACTCCAAGAGCCGCCAGGGCCGGCCCGCGCGCAAGTCCGGTCCGCTGCGCGTGGGCTTCAGCTTCAACGTGAAGCGCGTGAAGCCCAGCGCCACGGCGGAGACGGTGCAGGAGGACAGCGAGGCCGAATACGACTCGCCCAACACCCTCCAGGCCATCCGCGAGGCCATCGCCTCCTGGGGCCACGAGGTCATCGACCTGGAGGCCACGGCGGAGCTGCCGACGGTGCTCTCCAGCACGCCGCTGGACGTCGTCTTCAACATCGCGGAGGGCTTCAAGGGCCGTAACCGCGAGAGCCAGGTGCCAGCGATGCTGGAGCTGCTGGACATCCCGTACACGGGCTCTGATCCGGCGACGCTGTCGCTCGCGCTGGACAAGGCGCTGGCGAAGAAGATCGTCCGTCAGGCGGGCATCCTCACGCCCAACTTCCAGCTGATGGTCACGGGCAAGGAGCGCCTCAACAAGGAGTTCACCTCCTTCCCGCTCATCGTGAAGCCGGTGGCGGAGGGCAGCTCCAAGGGCGTCGTCACCAAGAGCGTCTGCTACTCCGAGACGGAGCTGCGCGACGTGGTGAAGGAGATCGCCGGCAAGTACCAGCAGCCCGCGCTGATTGAAGAGTACATCGGCGGCCGAGAGTTCACGGTGGGCCTGCTGGGCGAGCGTCGTCCGCGCGTGCTGCCGCCCATGGAGATCGTCTTCCTGGACAAGGCGGAGAAGAACCCGGTCTACAGCTTCCAGCACAAGCTGGATTGGACGGACCGCATCCGCTACGACGCGCCCGCGAAGATCGAACCGGCGCTGCTGGAGAAGCTGCGCACGGCGGCGCGCAACTCGTTCATGGCGTTGGGATGCCGCGACGTGGCGCGCATCGACTTCCGCATGGATGACAAGGGTCGCATCTACTTCATCGAGTGCAACCCGCTGCCCGGCCTCACGCCCGGCTGGAGCGACCTGGTGCTCATCGCGGCGGGTGCCGGTATGGACTACCGGACGCTGATTGGCGAGATCATGGCCCCCGCCATCCGCCGCTACAAGGAGCGCGAGGCACGCCGGGCCCAGACGGAGAACCCGGCTGGTACCCACGCACCGCCGCTCAACAAGGTCGTGCAGCGGATCGAGGAGCAGAACGCGCGGGCCAACGCGACTGCCGCCGCGACGGCCTCACCGCAGGAGCCGACGCCTCCGCCGCGCCCGGAGCTCAAGTCCTGAGCGTCCGCTGAAGCGCGGGCAGGGAAGGGGACGGTGCCCGAAAGGCGCCGTCCCCGTTTCATTTCAGCCGTCGTTGAGGGACTGGGCCCAGCCCTTCTCGAAGTTGTCGTGGTACGCCTGCCACAGCGCGTCCGAGTAGAACTTCACCAGGTTCTCGTCGTTGTACCGCAGCGAGTTCTTGGACAGGTTGTGCGAGCCCGTCAGCACCATCTTGCGCACCGTCCCGTTGAAGTTCCCCGAGTAGACGAAGTGCTTGCTGTGCGTGAGCACCTCGCGCGGCGTGCCATCGCTCGTCTTCACGTTGTTGGCGGAGACGTCGTAGAGCTGGCGCAGGGTGATGTTCTTCGCGCCGGTGAGCTTCGTTTTGATGCCCGCGTCCATGTCCGTGTAGAGCACGCGCACCCGGCAGCCCAGCTTGCCAATGCGCACCAGCTCCGTGGCCACGATGACGCGGCTGTCGTTGAAGTGGTTCTGGTTCACGTCCAGCGTGCAGCCCGACACGTACGTCTTGATGTAGTCCGTGAAGTTGTTCGTCACGGTGTAGGCGAAATGCAGGGAGGGCTCGAAATCGTTCCAAGGCTTTTCCAAGCCCTCCCCGGGTGGCTTCATGGCTACAAGGTTGAGCTATAAGGATGCCCCCCCTTGTCGCGAGAGTTCTGTCCAGTGTCCTCGACTCCAACATATTGGCCCTTGCTTGAGGCAGCGCGAGCCGATGGCCTTTCGACCCACACATTGGATGCGGTTGTTGGACCGCTTGCGACGCTCGTCGCGCTTCGATGGGCCGACGCGCACGATGCTGAGCGGGAGACCGTAGCAGTCCTCAAGGGCGAGAAGCCGCAGACCATCCTCCCTAAAGGGCTTCGCTGGGCTACTTGGTGTGAGGCTCCTCGTCCACTGAGCGAGAGCGAGGTGCGCGTCCTCTGGAGCGGCATTCATTCTGCTCTTATGCTTCCAGCCTCCGTTGAAGAAATGCCGCACGAAGTGCAGCTTCCCAGCGGTCGTTTTCTTGCGGCCATGATGGCCTGGGTCAATGAACTCCCCTTCGACACGCCCGCTGCACGTCGCATGGCAGGCGAGGCGTTAACTGAGGTTGTGCTCCGAGCGCTTGAACTCACGCGTTTCGGTGGCGAGTTCATTACGCCGCGGCTCGTCAGCCAGTTAATGGTAGCTCTCGCGAATCCTTGTCCTGGCGAGCGCATCTACGACCCTTGCTTTGGCACCGGCAGCCTGCTGATCGAGGTGAGCCATGTGCTGAGGAATAAAGCTGGTGAGGTCGCGCTAGGCGAATCGACGCGAGTTCAGGAATCTCCGTTGTTTGGTGTTGAGCGTCAGCCAGACCTATATCTCGTTGCCTTTGTGCAACTTCTGCTCGGAGGCGCCCGCCCTGCACTGATGCTCGGGGATGCTCTTGAGAGTGAAGTGGCTAGCCGTCATCAAGAGCAAGGGTTCGACTGCGTTTTCATAGATCCTCCTTGGGGAATGAAGGTTGAAGGCTCCCATCTGTTTGACTTCCCAATTAAGGGACGTACGAGCGAGAATCTGTTCGCTCAGCATGCTGTGCGCTCCCTTCGAACTGGGGGACGTGCCGTACTAGCGGTGCCCCCTGGGCTGTTGGAGCGTGGCGGGGCAGACCGAGATCTGAGGAAGTCGCTTCTCGAAAACTACCGTATTGATGCCGTTCTGCGCTTCCCGGCTAGAGCATTTCGAGGGTTGCGGAGTATCCCTCCGGCACTGGTGCTTGTTCGTAATGCCCCTCCTTCAGATTCAGTGCGTTTTCTCGATTTGGTTGTTCTACCTGAAACGGCAACGGCCTGCTTCAATCTTGCTCGCGACCTCTTGGCCGGCAACGATGTAGCACCGCACACTGTGCGAGATGTTCCCGTCTCTGAATTGCTTAAGATGGATGCGCAGTTCGTCGTTCCAGCGGAACGAGAAGTTGCGGACGATGTCCTGAGTGGGTTAGCCGCCAAGGTCGACTTAGTCGCTCTTAGAGATGTAGTGCAAATTGTCTCGGGCTTTCAACCGCCGCCCCAAGCTGTAACGGACCATCGTGTCGAGAACGCGCTGCCGCTGCTTCGCATCAGCGATCTATCCGATGGGGTAGTGCGAGTTGGCGACCGGTACCTATCCCCATCGAAAGCGGCTAGGCTTCCGCGACCTGATCAACTCGTACGGCGGGGAGATGTGCTTCTCTCCATAGATGGCACAATCGGCAAGGTTCAGCATATTCGCACGGTGTTCGCGACTTCGCGTGATGCTCTTGTGAGTTCGGACGTGGTGGTAGGGATCGCGCAGAAAGGTCTAGTAATTCTCCGACCGACGACTCCCTCACTTGATGCGCGCTTTCTTGCAGCTGTGTTGGCAAGCGACACGCTCCAGGCATTGTTGCGCAGGCTTGCGCGTGGCGTGACCATCGCCCATCTGCCGCTTAACGTATTGGGAATGGTGAGGGTGCCCGTGCCGCCGCTTGCAGTGCAGGAGCGAGTGTTAAGACGTCTTGTAGATCAACCAGGGGACGCTCTAGATGCTCTGATACTTGTGCTTGCAGGTGACGATGAGGATCCGCTACTGCGTCTCTTCCGGACCAGTCCCGCGCTATCTCGCCTCATTGCAGACGCAGTTCCGGAATCATCAGAACTCCGGAACCTCACTTTTGAGGCATTAAGGGAACTGCGACAACTTCGCAATGCAGTTGCGCATCCTATGGCTAACTCGAATCTCCTGCGTGGAGCCGAGCTAACCGGTGATGCAGTCCAGCTTCTACTGGTTTTAGGGGCAGTACCTGCTCAGGCGCTGCGTCGAGGAGGCGAAGCATCATTTGAGGCTGTCAGTGCCGCACAGGACTTGGCGGTTGCGGCGATGCCAATAGTGAGACGCCTCCCCGGCGCGCTGGGGCGGTACGCTTCGCGCCTGATTGAGCGTTTGGCGCAATGGGGAGAGACAGAGCGCTTGGACCTCCTTGCGCAGGTACAGCTTGCCGTAAAGCACGATGAGCGCGAATTCTGGAAGGACGCCGAAGGAAAAAGTCACACCACAGTCCAAGTAACGCTGCAAGGCGCGATGCCTCTCCGAGACGTCGTGGTGCAGGTTCCTGGCCTGCTTCAAGACGTGCACATCGTTGAGGAATTAAAGCCGGGGCAAAGCTTCGAACTCGATTTGGAACTTCCACCTGGATCGAACTGGCAGGGACACGAATCCGGTGGTGGCGTTAGGAAGCCTCTGTACTGGGCTGCCGAGAAACCAGATGGAGAGGGCCTCACAGGCGAATCTGAAGTCCAGGTCTGGTTTATGTGGAGCAATTGGGGGCCGAGCGGTCCCTTTGCACCAGTTCTCCATATGGAACAGTCGCCAATTGGAGATCGGTGGCTGGATTACGGAACCAGTCCGTACGTGGCGGGCGACGTTGTCGACGATCCGGGCATGTTCTTTGGGCGCAAAGCCGTGCTCGCCGACATTCATACTCACGTTGGCGGCGGCACTAAGGTAATTCTCCTTGAGGGCAATCGCCGCACTGGGAAAACCTCGATCCTGCGCCAACTGCAGCGCCCAGAGATAGGGCTTGTCGACCGATGTGTCCTTGTTGAATCCAGCCTCCAGGGGACCATTGGGGATCCCCTGCGAGACGGCATTCCAACAGAGAAGGTTTTCCGCATGCTCGTTCGAGACATTGGGGACGCTTGCGCAAAGGCAGGCATGCAGGTGCCCCTGCCGGGCATGGAATCTGTGGTTGAACTTAATGCTTTTCGCTTTAGGTTTTTGAAATATTTAGATGTGTATTTTTCTGGCATCGATCCCTATGAGGCATTGCAGATCTACGTTGACATGGTTGTTGCTGCAATTGCCCCGAGGCGGCTGCTGTTGATGCTTGATGAGTTTGATAAGCTTAAGGTTGGTATCGACAACGGCGTTACAAGCCCCTTGGTTCCGGAGAATATTCGCAACTTGCTTCAGACCCGCCCCAACGTCGCTGCCATTATTTCGGGATCGCGTCGCCTCAAGCGCCTTCGTGAAGAATACTGGTCAGCACTTTTCGGGTTTGGGCATCGGATCGGCGTAGATCCGCTGGCTCCATCCGAGGTCGCCGACCTAGTAAGGCGACCTGTGGAGGGTCGCCTTGCCTTCAGTGAGGATGCCATTCAGACAATCACACGGACGACGGCCTGCCAACCCTATTTGGTCCAGTCGCTCTGTGCTCGGGTTTTTGAACTTGCAAAGCGCAATAATTGGCGGCGCATTCGAGCTGCTGAGGTGGATGATGCCGCTAGTCATATGGTCTATGATAATGAGCATTTTCGTGTGCTTTGGAACAGCGCGGCGACCGAGCGTCGACGATATCTCCTCTGGCTCTGTCACCGTCTTGTTGACGAACCGCACCGGATGAATGCGGCGCTGCTCACTCAACGCCTCGAGGAGGCTGGTGTAGTTGTTCCCGTGGACTTAGTGGATGACGACCTCAGATTTCTCATTGAGCTTGAGCTAATCGGACTGAGGAACACGGAGCACGGGCCTCAGTATGAACTTGCCTTGCCGCTGATGGGACTATGGATGAACAAGAATGAGGATGCTGAAGCCCAGCGGCGTAGAGCCGTCAATGAGGCGCAGGGGGGCGTATCAACATGACGACTTTTTGGGGGCGAGCCTCGCTGCTTCAGCGAATAGAGGAGTTGCTCCATGGCCGCCATCACGTCTCGATCGTGGGGGCGCGAGCGATGGGCAAGACTTCCTTGCTTCAGCAGGTCGTGCGCCAGCACGCTGCGGGTTCTAGACTGTTCGCTGGCGCAGGCGTCGTTGACCTGCGGCACAATCCACCCACTTCCACCCACGCAACCCTTAAGAGAGTGGGAGAGGTGCTGCGCGACATGTTCAGGACCACATCCGGACAGTCGTTTGCATTCTTGGCTGATGAGATTGATCTCAACGGGTCGGTAGAACGCCTCTATGATCAGTTGAAGTTCGCTCTCGATATTGTGGCCGAAAGCGAGCAGCGTTTGCTGCTCGCTCTAGACGGATGTGATGCGGTCCTGCAGAACCCAGAAATTCCAATCGATTTGTGGAACAGTATACGGGCGCTCGCCCAACGGAACTCACTAAGTCTCATGACCGGCACCCGAGACCGATTGGTGCAGCTTTGCTACAACCCTGAGGCTCGTGATTCTCCATTTTTTAATATTTTTTATAGTACGCCTCTTCTCGTTGGGCCATTTAATGAGGCGGACTGGGGGGGCTTGTCCTCGGCATTCGGTATGAGCTTCGATGCCGCCGCGATGAAGGAGGTAGTCAACTGGACTGGCGGCAATCCCTCGCTTGTCTCTCTGCTTTTAGAGCGCATCTTGGAGTCTGCGCCTGAGCAAGTGCAAAAACGCGATGTGGATGAGGCGGCGAATGGGCTCCTTGCTGGCGAGAGTATGGTTCTTGAGGCGATGTGGAGGGATGGGGGCGAAGAGAATCGCGGCGACATAGTACAACTCACACGTGGAGAACTGTCCGCAGCCGATTTTCCTGACGACCGCCTGAAGTTCTTGCTGGAACGTGGCATCGCAGTGTGCCCCGGGAGCAAGGTCAAGCTGGCGAACCGCTTCATTGAAAGGCTCGCTACAAGGAGGCAGGGGGATGTAAGCAGCGCGAGACGACTTTTTGAGCAGCCGAATGATTATGAGTCAAACATCCGTTCATTGCTCGAGCTCCGCCTGGTGCATGTTGGTGGGGGAGATCCCGAGCTTCGTCGCTTGGTGAAGCGAGCGATTCAAGATGTTTCCAGTAATCCCGCTGGGTGTTTGGGTAATGCGCGTGACATTGTGGAGCGAGCCTTGGAGTTCGTGTGGAATGCTGAGGCACCAGATGGTTGTGTTCCAGAGGCATGGGTTCAACACTGGAAATTCAGTGGTGTCGGTGGAATTGTAGAGAAGCTTCCCGCAAGTCGTCGGCTTCCTTCGCTGGATAAGAGAGGGGAGCACTGCGCTATTCTTCGACTGGCCACGGGGACAGTGGAAGTGTCGCAGCAGGCGAAGTGGCTAACGAAGCCGACGTTTGTGATTATTGAGTTTCTTGTGAGCTTGGGGAATGCGAGGAATCATCGAGATCGATTTGAGTTTACGATCGGATTTTCGGCTGCGTTCTGTATGGTGTGTGTTGAATTGATTGCGGCTCTTTATCGTGAGTTTGATGGTGTAGGTGGGTAGTGGTTTAATGGGTAAGTGGCTGGCGTGGAGCGTAATTGCTGTGAGCATCTTTAAGGGCCTGCTGAGTTGAAGCGGCGCTTGGGCGTTGCTGAAGCGCGGGCAGGGAACGGTGCCCGAAAGGCGCCGTCCCCGTTTCATTTCAGCCGTCGTTGAGGGACTGGGCCCAGCCCTTCTCGAAGTTGTCGTGGTACGCCTGCCACAGCGCGTCCGAGTAGAACTTCACCAGGTTCTCGTCGTTGTAGCGCAGCGAGTTCTTGGACAGGTTGTGCGAGCCCGTCAGCACCATCTTGCGCACCGTCCCGTTGAAGTTCCCCGAGTAGACGAAGTGCTTGCTGTGCGTGAGCACCTCACGCGGCGTGCCGTCGCTCGTCTTCACGTTGTTGGCGGAGACGTCGTAGAGCTGGCGCAGGGTGATGTTCTTCGCGCCGGTGAGCTTCGTTTTGATGCCCGCGTCCATGTCCGTGTAGAGCACGCGCACGCGGCAGCCCAGCTTGCCAATGCGCACCAGCTCCGTGGCCACGATGACGCGGCTGTCGTTGAAGTGGTTCTGGTTTACGTCCAGCGTGCAGCCCGACACGTACGTCTTGATGTAGTCCGTGAAGTTGTTCGTCACGGTGTCGCTGGACAGCTCGTTGTCGTTGCCCGTGCGCGGGAAGAAGTAGGCGGTCCACGGCGCGTTGGGGGAGCTGTAGTAACCCTGGCCCGTGGTGGGGTTGTAGTAGTCCGTCGTCTTCGAGCCGCCGCGCAGGTCGTTGTGGTAGCCGACCCAGTAGTCGTACCAGTCCCAGTCCTCGTAGCTGACGACCATGTCGTTCCAGTAGTTGTTCTGGGAGTAGGTGTTGTTCCAGGAGCCCTGCACCACGACGCGCTGGATGCGGTTGCCCTGCGGATCCGTGGTGGTGGAGAAGGTGAAGATCTTGTCGTGCATGATGGTGCCCTCGCGGTCGAAGCCCGCGATGCACGCACTGCCCGCGCCCGTGCCGTTGCACCGCGTGAGCTCCAGCCTCAAGCCGTCCGGGCACGAAGCCGCCGGGGGCACGTAGCTGCTCAGGTCATGGATGACGCCGCCCGCGGAGAACTCCGAAGCGGCGCCGCCGTTCTGCTCGTCCACCACCAGCCGCACGATGACGCCCCGGCACAGCGCCGCCTTGATGTCCGCGTTCAGGTGGTCCGTCGTCCACAGGAACATGGCGATGCGGATGTATGAACCCTTGGGGCTGTTTTGGATCAGCCGGGCAACCTCGTCCTTGATGCGGTAGTCCCGCGTGCCCGTGTTGTCCGGCTGGTTGAAGACGGCGTAGAGCCCGGGCACGTTCGTCGCGCCCTGGGCCTGCTCCGCCAGATTCGGATCCGTCTGCGCCTCGGGATGACACCCGGTGAGCGCGACCACTACCAGTCCTGCCACCGCCAACAGCCTTCTCATGACCTGCCTCCGTTTCTCCGTCTTCAACCATTTAAGCTGAAATGGTATGGAAAGCGGAGAAAGCAGGAGTCAGTGTCATTTCGCGGGCGCGAAGCCGCCGTGGAACGTCGGGGGCAGGGCGTGATCGAAGTGGCAGCGCGCCACGGGTCCGTCCTCCAGGTGGCGCGCGTCCAGCACGGCGATGTGGGACGTGTCCGACTTCGCGTCGAACACCTGCGTGAGCACCCAGCCGTCGTCCTCGGCGCTTCCGCCTGAGCGGGGGACGAAGATGGGCTCGGAGGGGTAGGTGCCCTCGCCCAGGGACGCCGTCGTCATGCGGCCCGTGGCCACGTCCACGCGCGCCACGCCGTCGAAGAGGCCGCGCCGGGCTTCGTCGCTGCGGTGCGTGCCCACGTAGACCGTCTGGTTCTCGCGGTTCACGACGCTGGGGGCCACGCGGGGGAATTCGCAGCTCACGTCCAGCCGCTGCTCCGTGCGGAAGGTGCGTGCCTTCAGGTCCACCACCGCCCGGTGCAGCATGCCCTTCGCGTCCAGGGACGTGGCGCCGTGCACCAGCTCGCCCAGCCACTGGTTCGTCGTGAAGTCGGGATAGCGCACGTAGTCCACCACCAGCGTGTCGCCCTGCTCGTACGCGTTGCCGAAGTGCCACAGGTAGAAGGCGTCCGTGGTGATGCGCACCGGGTGCGCCACGTCATCGATGGGCACCACCAGCACCTCCGTGCCCGCCTCCGGCTTCCACCGCAGGTTCTCCGAGTACGTGCCCATCCGCAGCAGCATGCGGAAGAGGTTCAGGCGCAGCGGTGACAGGAAGAAGACGAGGTAGCGGTCCGTGGCGATGAAGTCGTGCACCATGGTCGCGCCCGGCAGCTTCACCGCGCCCAGCCGCTGCGCCTTGCCGCCATCCGGCAGCGCGTAGAGGTCCGCCAGCGTCTCGCGGCCGTAGCGGATGCCGAAGTTGTAGGACGCCTTGCGCGACGGAACGCGGTGCGGGTGCGCGGAGAACGTCTCCACCACCGTGCCGTCGAAGTCCGTCTCGCCCAGCGTGGACAGGTCGTCCTGGGACACCTCCACCGGGATGCTGCCCTCGAAGAGCGCGTACAGCTTGCCGTTCCACGCCATCACGGACGTGTTCGCGGAGTTCTTGCGCACGTTGCGAAGCTTGTGCAGCAGCGGCGTGGGCGTGCCGTACGCGCCGTAGCGCTGCGAGTGCGCCTCGCGCTCCGCGACCATCGTGGGTGTGTCCAGCAGCCGCGACGCGCCCGTCACCCCGTCCGCGCCGAAGCGCACGCCCAGCATCCCGCCATCCCCGTCGAACCAGTGCTGGTACTGCCGGCCATGCACGTCGAACGTCCACGGCCCCACCCGGTACAGCGAGCCCCGCAGCCCTTCCGGCACCTGGCCCTCCACCCGCAGCGGCTCGAAGCCGTGCTGGCGGGGGAGCGTGCGGAACGCCCGCAGCCAGCCCGGCGCGGAGGAGGACATCGTCTGCTTCATCGCGGTCGTCATGACGGCTCCCTTTCCAGTGCAACGTAGGGCGCGAGAGAACCCCGCGCCGCCCATCTTGTAGACACTGTAAACATCGCATGTTATCGGTGTCAACATTGATGTTGACGCTGGAAACTTCGCGCGGCGGATGGTCAAGTCGCGCGGGCGACAGTGGGCGCATGAGGAGGCACGGACGGTGGCGACGCGAGGCAAGCGGAAGCAGGCGGCGGAGGCACCCGAGGACAAGGGCCGCTACCACCACGGAGACCTCCGCCAGGCGCTGGTGGACGCGGCGGTGGTGCTCATCGCCGAGGAGGGCTTCGGCGCGCTGTCCCTGCGGGAGGTGGCCCGGCGGGCGGGCGTCACCCACGCGGCGCCGTACCGGCACTTCGCGGACAAGGAGGCGCTGCTGGAGGCAGTGGCGCACGAGGGCTTCCGCGCCATGGCGCGCGAGATGCGCGAGCGCATGGCCCCGCACACCGGCCCCCTGGAGCGGCTGTACGCGGCGGGCGAGGCCTACGTGCTGTTCGCCATGCGCCACCCGCCGCACTTCCGGGTGATGTTCGGCCCGCACTTCACCCGGCCCATGTCACCGCCCCCGGAGCCGGAAGGAGAGCAGGGTGCCTTCACGTTGCTGGTGAGCAGCATCGAGGCCGGACAGGCGGCGGGCCTCCTGCGCCCCGGCGAGTCGCGGCCCCTCACGCTCACCGCGTGGTCGCTCGTGCACGGGCTCGCCTCGCTGTTCGTGGATCAGCAACTCGGTGAGTCCCAGCAGGGCGCGGAGGCCGCGGAGTCGCTCGCCCGCGTGCAGACGCGGCTGCTCGTCGAGGGGCTGAAGACACCCGCACGCGGCTGAACCTTCGGGACAGTTGGTAGGGAAAGCAGGGTTGACCGTAGGAGATTGTCGGGTACGGTCGGCGCCATGGTGCGGATACCGGAAGAGAATGGGCCGAGGGTCCGGGCGCGGGAGCTGGGACTTCCGCTGGGGCGCTTCAAGCCGGGGAAGTACAACGCCATCACCGACGTGGAAGGCGTGTTGGTGGGCCACACCACCATCATCGAAGGCTCGGGGCCGTTACGCCCCGGCTACGGTCCGGTGCGCACGGGCGTCACGGCCATCCTGCCCAACCTGGGCAACATCTTCATGGAGCGCATGAGTGGAGGCGGCTTCGTGCTCAACGGCGCGGGCGAGGTCTCCGGCATGACGCAGCTCATGGAGTGGGGCCTCATTGAAACGCCCATCCTCCTCACCAACACCATGGCCGTGGGCGCCGTGTCCGACGGCGTGGCCAACTACCTGGTCCAGCGCTACCCGGGCATCGGTGACGAGCACGACGTCATCATCCCCGTGGTGGGCGAGTGCGACGACTCGTGGCTCAACGACGTCTCCGGCCGCCACGTGCGCCAGGAGCACGTCTTCGCCGCCATCAACGCCGCGAAGTCCGGGCCGGTGCAGGAGGGCAACGTCGGCGGCGGCACCGGCATGGTGACGTGCGACTTCAAGGGCGGCATCGGCACGTCGTCGCGCAAGCTGCCGGAGGTGCTGGGCGGCTACACGCTGGGCGTGCTCGTCATGTCCAACTTCGGGAAGATGCACAACCTGCGCGTGGGCGGCCTGCCCGTGGGCGAAGTGCTGGTGGAGAAGTTCAAGAACACCCCCCACCGCGGCAAGTCCTACGGCTCCATCATCGCGGTGGTCGCCACGGACGCGCCGCTCTTGAGCCATCAGATCAACCGCCTCTGCAAGCGCGTGGGCCTGGGCATTGGCCGGGTGGGCAGCTACGCGGCGCACGGCTCGGGTGAAATCGTGGTGGGCTTCTCCACCGCGAACATCATCCCCAGGCGCACCCAGAAGATGGTCTACAAGATGAAGATCCTCCTGGATCAGCGTCTGGACCCCCTCTACGAGGCCGTGATGGAGGCCACGGAGGAGGCCATCCTCAACGCCATGTGCATGGCGGAGCCCATGACGGGGGTGAACGACAACTACTCGCCGGCGCTGCCCCTGGACGAGGTCCGCCGCTTCGTGGACGCCTGCCGTCCCATCTTCGCCTCGGTGAAGAAGCGCCCCCACCAGACGAGCGCGCCGGCCTCCAAGGAGCGCCCCAGCGACGAGGACCGGGAGGGGGAGGTGACGCTGGGCAGCGCCCTGCCCACCCAGGTCCGCGGCGCGGAGGGCATTCCCTTCCCGACCCGTCCGGCCCCCAACGAACCCCCTCCGGACGGGGCGCCAGGGCCCTCGCCGGAAGCGAACGCGGCGCCTGTCCCGGGGGACCCCGAGGGTTCCTCTTCCGGGAGCCCGTAGGCTTCTGATAGGTAAGCTCCCCTTTGCTCCATTCCGGAGACCAGGAGCCACCCACATGGCCAACAGCAAGAGCAAGCACCGCCGCGTGCAGATGAAGATCCGTCAGCACTGGAAGAAGCGGATCAAGAAGCAGAAGGAAGCCGCCAAGACCGCAGCCGCCGAAGGCAAGAAGAAGTAGTTCTGCCGCCCTGGCGCCGCTCCCGGCGGCCCTGGCTTCACTGCCGGGTCGCCGTGAAGGGGCGCGCCACGTTGCATCTTTGGGCGCTGGTCCCCTGGACGCGCGAGAACTGGCCGCTGAAGTTCCCGGTCAGGTTGCTCTGGCCCAGGCCGCCGTCCTCGGCTCCGCCGGTGTGGGTCGCGGTGAGGGTGTAGGTGGCGCTCACCCCGCCGTCGCCGCTGGGCAGCGGCGTGCCGATGAGCGTCAGGTCGCCGGTCGCGTACACCTGACCCGTCAGCGCCACCCCCGCCAGTGAGGCCGTGAGCGCGTTGCCCCCGGTGCGCTGGATGTTCAGCACCTCGCCGTCCGCCAGCGGCTGGACGTTCAGGTTCACGCACTCGGCGGACAGGCCCGCGTCCCCCAGGAACGTCAGCGGATACGCGCCCTCCACGGCGGGGCAGTTGTCGGTGCATGCCACGCTCTGGCTCTCGTCGCAGCCAGCGGGAGCGAGCATCAGGAAGGTGCTGGACACCACTGCGGTGGCGACGGCTGCCAGGGGAACGAAACGTCCAGAAGTCATGGATGGCCTCTTGGTGAAGCGAGGAGCGGACTTCCTGGTGGGAATAACCATTCCTACGTTGTGTGCAGTCGTTCTGGGGGACGGGGTGGGGCGGTGACGGCGGGCGATTCGAAGCGGTGGTCCAATTTCATTTTCGCGGGGCTGTTCGCGCTCGCGCTGATTCTCTTTTCACGCATCCTGCTGCCGTTCCTGATGCCGGTGCTGCTGGGCGGCTTCCTGGTCGTCCTGTTCATGCCCATCCAGGACTCCTTGGACCGGCGGCTCCAGGGCCGCAAGTCCCTGACGGCCGGACTGTCCACCCTCGCGGTGTTCCTGCTGATTCTCGCCCCGCTGGCCCTGGTGGGCTGGATGGTGGCCCGGGAGGTGCTCCAGTTCGTGGGCCAGGCGCAGGACCTGTTGGATCAGGTGGACCTGCGTCACCATTTCCTCAACAGCCTGCCCCGGGGTCTTGCCCGCTACGTGCACTTCGATCCGGAGAGCTCGGAGACGGAGCGCCTGTTGATGACGGCGGTGTCGGGCGGCGCGGGGCTGCTCGCGGACGTGGTGGGCGCCGGCACGGAGCTCCTCGTCAACATGTTCCTGATGACGGTCGCCATGTACTACTTCTTCCTGGACGGCCGTCGTCTGGTGAACGAGGTGGCGCGGCTGATTCCCCTGGAGCGCCGCTACTTCGACGCCTTCTCCCACGAGTTCACGGACGTCGCGTACGCCATCATCTACGGCAACACCGTCACCGCGCTGGTGCAGGGCGCGGTGGGCTTCGTGGGGTTGCTCATCGCGGGCGTGCCGCACGCCGGGGTGTGGGGCGCGGCCATGGTGCTGGTGGCGCTGGTGCCGGTGGGTGGCACCGCGCTCGTGTGGGGGCCCATTGGCGTCATCCTCATCGCGGCGAACCGGGTGAGCGAGGGCGTGTTCCTGCTCGCGTGGGGCACGTTCCTGGTGGGCAGCATCGACAACGTCATCCGTCCCAGGCTGTGCGGTTCGCGCATGGCGCTGCACCCGCTGCTCGTCTTCCTGTCCATGTTTGGCGGGCTGGCGGTGTTCGGGATGATGGGCCTGCTGGTGGGGCCGCTCATCGCGTCCATCTTCATGGCCATGGTGCGCATCTACCGGCGCGACTTCCTGGGTCGTGCGCAGGAATCCCAGCCTGCACCCGTGGTGTCCCAGGATTCCTCGCCTTCGCTCACGCCGCAGCCGGCGCCGGTGCCCTCCACGGCCAGCGTGGGTCACGTGATGAACGCCTGAGCCCCGAGCCTGGACTTCGCCCCGGCGCTGGGTGAACCTGACCGGAGCATGACGACCACCCGAAGCGCGAGGGTCCTCTCGGGACTGCCGCGGACCCTGGCCCTCGTCGGAGCCCTGTCGGCTCCGGCCGCGGCGGCCTCCGACGTCCTGACGCCGCCGGCCTTCCATGGCACCCGGGAGTCCCCCGCGTGGCTGTCGCTGCGGCTGGGCACCGGACCGTCAGGCAAGGCGCAGTCGAAGGCGGAGCCGGAGGTGGGCGCGCCCACCTGGGTGCGGCTCAACCTGTCCCTGACGGCAACGTGGCGGCGCTACTGCGCGCGGCCCGGCGTGGACAGCTGCGGCGCGTACGACAGGCTGCCGGAGGAGGATCAGCTCGGGGACACGTCGGACTTCAGGTCGTCGTATCCGTACCTGGGGCTGGCGCTGGAGGTGGAGGTGCTGCCCCTGGCGCGCGCCACCCCGTCGGTGCTGCGCGGGCTGGGGTTCAAGCTGGGGGCGCAGCGGGGCTTTTCCAATTCCGACGTGACGCTCACCGGGGACGGCGGCCAGACGCCGGTGCGCGAGGTGTCCGCCACGGACACGGCCTTCACCGCGCAGGCGATGTATCGCTACTACTTCCGCTTTGGCACGACGCGGCCGCAGCAGGGTTACGTGGGCGCGCGCGCCGGCATCCAGACGCGCGCGTTCGACGTGGAGCAGTCCACGGACAACCCGCTGACCGGCACGCACCGCGTGTTCCCGTCCGTGGCGGTGGACCTGTCCGTGCCGCTGTTCAGCTCGGTGCGGCTGGACGCGTCGGGCGGGCTCCTGCTGTCGCCCAAGCCGGGGCACTCGCCGGAAGCGGACGGGGGCCGGCGGGCGCTGGAGGTCCGCGACTACGGCACGTCCGTGTCCAGCTTCGGCTGGAGCGCGGAGCTGGGCGTGTCCGGGGACATCTGGGGACCGTTCGGCTACGAGGTGGCCTGGCACCTGGAGCACTTCAAGGACAGCTTCTCCGGGCCCGGCACGCTCACTGGTTGGAACAACGGAGGAGCGGCCGAGGAGACGTACTCCAGCCTGCACGCTGGCTTGATCGTGACGTACTGACGTTGACGCTGTCGGGCGTGCGACATCGCCCCGGAGCGCGGGTGTCGGCACTCCGGAACGATGACTACCCCTTGCCTCCACGGCCTGTCACAGGCCCGTGACGCAAGGGGGACGCTGCTCGGTGCGAACAAGGCGATGGTGGACGCGGGGACTGGCGGGGCTGGCGTGCTTCGCTCTGGTGGCGTGCGGCGGCGGTGACACCCCATCGCCCACGAACGACACGCCTTCCGGCACGGACTCCGACGCGGGCACGCACCCGCAGTCCGACGCGGGCACGATGGATGGGGGCACGCAGCCGTCCTCCGACGCGGGAACGGGTTCGCAGTCCGACGCGGGCACCGAAATGCCGGACGCGGGGACGGCACCGCGGGCCTGCGCACCCACGGCGGGCGACACGCGCTGGGTGCTGGAGGGCGAGGCCTTCACCGCGCAGGTGACGTGCGCGACGGGCCTCAAGGAGGCCGGGCTGCGCTTCGGGGTGAAGAACCTGCCTCAGGGCGCCACGTTCGACGAGTCCACCGCCACGCTGCGTTGGACGCCCGCGCTCAACCAGGGCGCGGTGTGGATGCTCACGCTGGAGGAGCGCACCACCGACGAGACGGGCACGCTCAAGGTGGGCGTGGCCAACAATGACAACGCGCCGGGCAAGGTCGACATCGTCGACCCCGCGGCCTACACGGAGGAGTACGGGCTGCCCGTGGTGCACCTGTTCTTCGACCCGGCCGTGGGCCTGACGTCCGGAGGCTACCGGCCCGCGGAGGTGGTGTACCGGGGCCACCGCTTCACGATGGAAGCGAAGTACCGCGGGGCCACGTCCAGCGTGTTTCCCAAGCGCAGCCTGACCTTCAAGTTCGCGGAGGACGACCTGTTCTCCGAGCCCGTCTTTGGCGACGGCTTCAAGGACCGCAAGCGCCTGGTGCTGATCACCCCGTTCAATGACAACTCATACCTGCGCTCGCGGCTCGCGTTCGACCTGTGGAACCGGCTGTCGCCCGACGCCGTGCGCATCCGCACCTTCAGCGTGGTGGTGTACGCGAACAACAAGTACCGCGGCCTCTACACGGCGGCGGATCACGTGGACAAGCGGCTGATGGAGTGGAACGGCATCGACAACGACTCGGACCTGTTCAAGGGCGTGGACGCGGACGCCAACTTCTCCCGCCTCAAGCGCAATGGGCAGACGAAGGAGCACCTCCACGTCGGCTTCGAAAAGGACGAGGGCACGCCCGAGCAGAACCAGCCCCACGCCTTTGACACGCTGGACGCCTTCGTCGCGTGGGTGGCGGACTCCAGCGCGGACGGTTTCCGCCAGGAGTTCGGGACGAAGCTGAAGGCGCGGGACTACGAGGACTGGTGGATCTTCAATACGCTCATCCAGGGCAATGACTCGCAGGGGAAGAACGCCTATCACGCGTATGACCCCAAGGCGGGCGGACCGTGGCGCTTCATCCCGTGGGACCTGGACGCGAGCTTCGGGCAGAACTACGACACCACGCGCACCAGCGCCACGGCGCGGCCCACCTACGCGTATGACAACCTGCTCTTCAAGCGGATGCTCGCGGAGTCCACCATCGCGGGCCCCATGCGCGAGCGCTACCGCCAGGCCCTGAAGAACGAGCTGAGCGAGGCCGCGGTGCAGGCCCTGATTGACGGCTACGTGCAGGAGCTGGGACCGAACGCGCAGCGAGACGAGGCGCGGTGGGCAACGGAGTACCGCGACTTCGCGAAGCCGGAGGCGGGGAGCGACGGAGGGTACGGCAACTTCCCGGACTGGCACCTGCGCCAGGACTTCAAGACCCACGCGGAGGAGGTGGAATACATCCGGCAGTGGGTGCACACGCGGTGGGGCGCGTTCCAGTCACAGCTGCCGTGAGGTTGGCGGCGCGGCGGGGGGAGGACCTCGCCGCGCCCACCGGGACTACCACTGCGAAGGGTCGGCGTCGGCGAACGTCGTGCCGGCGGCGATTTCGTCGAACCAGATGCTGCGGTTGGGCTGGGAGCCCTGCATGGAGCCGCTGTCGTGCCAGCCATTGGCGTAGAGGCCGACGCGGAACTGGAAGTAGCGGTCGTCAGCCACGGTGGTCGCCAGATTGAACTGCTCCAGGACCTTCACGCCGTCGAACCAGAGCTTGATGTAGCCGGTGCTGTCGCTTGCCCACTTCACCTGCATGATGACCTTGTGCCATTCCCCCGCGCTCACGGTGGCCAGACTGGGGAAGGTGACGGTCTTCTGGTTGCAGACGGTTCCCTGCTTGACGCGCGTGTAGAGCTGGTTGCCGGACAGCCACACCATGGTGGACGGCATGTAGTCGTCGCAGCCGGTGTTGGAGAAGTCCGCGATGAACTGCGCGATGTTGTAGGACTGGGGTTGGAACTGCCAGTCCTGCTGCAGGCGGAACGTGAAGCCATAGAAGCCCGTGTCGCCGCGGCGGTAGACGTTGTTCCTCACCACCTCCGAGTGGTACCGGCCCGTGTAGTTCGGGTCGTAGATCTGCGTGACCTTGATGGCGGTGGGGCCCTCATAGGTGACGTTGGTGACCTCGTTCACGGAGCCGTTGTGCTCCCGGTTGATGGAGTTCCAGCCGGTGAGTGTTCCGGTGTTGCGGAAGATCTCCGCCGCCTGCGCGCTCAGCCCCAGCGCGAACAGCGACACGCTAGCGGCGACGGCGAAATGCTTGGGCTGCATTGAAAAGCCTCCACTGAAAATTTACGGCTTTGGCGATATTGCTGGTTTTTCTAGCTTAGCAGATTCGTGCCTCGTTTGTCTTGTTAGCGTGGAGTTCCCCTTCCGGGAGGCTCCATGACGGCGATGCGATGGCTGCTGGGGGTCGTGATGATGTCCCTGGCGTGTGCCTCCGGGCCGCCCGTGCGGGGGCGTGAGCTGCATCAGGGCTCGCGAGTGAGCGCGGGTCTCGGGTGGCAGGGCCGGTCCAGGGGAGGAGAGACGGCGGCTCCCTTGGAGTTCCGGGCGGTCCGGGATGCCATCCAGGAGGTGTCGGACTCACTGGATGGCATCGCCCGGGGGCTCGCCAGGCTGGAGGACGGGGGCGCGGGCATCGGCGGGCACGGCGGTGTCTTCACGCGCTACCTCGAACACGGCTCGGGGCAGGTGGCCGGGATCCGCGGTCTGATTGAGGACGCCACGTTGTTTGAGGAGGCTTCGGAGGCGGTAACGGACGACGAGTTGGCGCGGGGGCTCCTCCGAATGTCGGGCCAGCGAATCGAAGCCGCGCTGGGCAGCGTGATGTTGCTGGCCGCGTGGCTCGACTTCCTCCAACTCGCGGATGCCGTGCTCGCGCAGTGCCCCTTCTACAGCGTGGAGCAGCTCTTCGTGGATCTGGCCCGAGTACAGGGGCGGATCGATCCGAGCCTGAAACGGCTTCAGTCGCTGGAGCCGGAGCAGGTGGAGTCCGCGGCGGTCGCGCTGCCGGGGCAGATGGGGGCCCTCACGCGCGAGTTCCAGTCCATCCGCGAAGGTGTCCGCGCGTCGGCGGAGCTGGGCGGGAAGGTCGTGGCGGCGGCGCGGTTCCTGGAAATGCTCACGCTGGTGTCGTCCCTGAAGGCGTCACTGCCACGACTGCCGCCAGCGGCTCCCGCGACCCTTGGCGTAGGGCTCGTGATGGGGTCGGGCGGCGTGATGATGGGCTCCCGGATTGTCGTCTCTGCGGAGTGGGTGGAGCGGATGCGGGCGCTCGTCCAGGCAGGTGTCCTCTCCGCGCCAGTCGTCAGCGCGGCGGTCCGCGTCCACGCCGGACAGCTGCTGATGTCGCAGGGCGGTCAGGACCTGCCCAAGGGCGTCCGCGAAGCGCTCGGTGATGGGCCAGAGGTCCGTGGCATGCGCGAGACCGGCAGGGCAGGGGCCGGAATGTCGGATGCGCCGCGGCACCACGTGATGCCGCGAGAGCACCGGGAGTGGTTCGAGAAGCGCGGCTTCAAAGGGGCGATGGACATCGACCAGTTCTGCGTCCGCCTGGAGCGTTCGCACCATGAGGCCATACATGGTGGCGGTGATTGGAGGCTGGGGCGCACCTGGCCCGGTGAATGGAATCAGCTGATCATGAAGGCGCTTCGCAAAGCTGAAGTCGAAGCGGGCAAGAGGTTGACCCGCAACGAGGTCCTGGACATCGTGGCGGACTGGATGAGGACCTACGACATCTCCATGAATTTCGTTCGAGGGAGCAGACGATGACGGACGGGCGTTCCTGGAATGGCAACTGGAAGGTTCGCATCCATGAGCGGCTTCAGGAGCGTGGTTTCAAGTCGCTCACCGCGTTCGCAGAGGCGCATCCGGCCATGCCGTTCGTGGAGCTGGCGGAGGAGCTTGGGAAGGACGATGTCGCGGGTGTCCAGGTCCTCCGTGGACTGCTTGTAGAGGCGGAGCGGAGCAAGCAGGTCACACGGTTCGTACGCGACGTGTTCGTTCGTCACTTCGCCTACAGCCTTCCGAAGGGATGGCCATCCGAGATGGATGATCAATCCCGATTTCAGCTCGCCAAGGCGCTCGCCTACTGGTCCACTGACGCTCCTGATAACTACGAGCAGCGGGTCGAGCGGGCCATTCGAGCCCTCCGCGCCAATCCACCCCCGCCAGGCTGGCGTCCCCTCGGTCCCAACGACGAGCTTCTCCTCACGTTGCTGCCTGACGAGCAAGCCTGAAGGAGTAGCGGTCGGCGACCATCCCGGTTAGCTTTCGAGTCGCGTGCGGAAGCCCCAGGGTGGGGCCTCTGAGCCCGGACGAGGTGCGCCGTACCCGGTCACGACAAGACGACGCCTTAACGGGAGTCGTGCGTCATGTCGCCGTCGTGGATCCTCCTCATCATCGCGGGCCTTCTCGAGGTCTGCTGGACGCTGGGCCTCAAGTACACGCAGGGCTTCACCCGGCCGCTGCCCAGCGTGCTCACGGTGGCCGCCATCATCGCGAGCATGGGCCTCCTGGGCCTCGCGGTGAAGCAGCTCCCCATCGGCACGGCCTACGCCGTCTGGGTGGGCATCGGCGCGGCCGGCGCGGCGATCGCGGGCATGGTGCTCTTCCATGAGCCCGCCACGCCCTCGCGCCTGTTTTTCCTGGTCCTGATGATCGTCGCCATCATCGGGCTGAAGGTCACCAGCGGAACGCACTGACCTCAAGACCGTGGGGGAGTGAACCCTCCTCGTAGATGGGCTTCCAAAGCGCGCATCCCCCGAGCACAGGATGCGCGCCGGTTCCCATCACGCGAGGTGACGGCGATGAGCGACGCGAAGTTCGAGCTGTACTACTGGCCCGGCATCCCCGGCCGGGGCGAGTTCGTGCGGCTGGTGCTGGAGGAGGCGGGCGCGGACTGGGTCGACGTGGGCCTCCTGCCCGAAGCCCAGGGCGGCGGCGCCAAGGCCATCACGGCGATGATTTCCAAGGGCTCCGTGCCCGCGTACGCGCCGCCCGTGCTCAAGGTGGGCGACGTCGTCTTCTCCCAGGCGCCCAACATCTGCTCCTACCTGGGTGAGCGCTTCGGCCTGGTCCCCGCGGACGAAGCCTCGCGTCTCCATGCCCGTCAATTTCAGCTCACCGTCGCGGACGCGGTCGCGGAAGCACATGACACGCACCACCCGCTCGCCGTGATGAAGTACTACGACGAGCAGAAGGACGCCGCGAAGCAGCGCGCCGAGGATTTCCGCACCCAGCGCATCCCGAAGTTCCTGGGCTATTTCGAACGCGTGTTGAAGGCAAACACGCAGGGCGGCGGGAAGTTCCTCCTGGGCCGCGACTTCTCCTATCCGGAACTGGCGCTATACCAACTGGTGGAAGGCCTGCTGTATGCCTTTCCCAATGCCATGCGCCGCGTCGCCCCGGAGGTTCCCGGCGTGATGGCCTTGCGTCAGCGCGTCGCGGAGCGCCCTCGCATCGCTGCCTACAAGAAGTCCCCGCGTGCGCAGCACTTCAACCCGCACGGCATCTTCCGGCACTACCCGGAGCTGGACGACCCGAACGCGACGAAGTGACCCTGAGGCACCTCGACGATCTCCCGGGCGAAGAACAGGTCCTCGCCCACGCCGGCCACGCGCACCTGGATGAGCGGGTCGCTCGGGTACTGCATGGGCGGATCGTCGAACACCAGCGCCACGACGACGCCCACGCGGCCCAGGAAGCGCTCCGACACGGAGTCATCCGGCTCCGTGCGGACGATCATCACCGCCGCGCCCATGCGCACCGGCGCGCCGTCCACGTCTTCCATCAAGATGAGCGAGGGGTCGTGCTTCATGGTGCGTAGGTCCGGGGTTTGAGTCGTTTCGACAGCGCCCAGGTCACGAGCGTCAACAGCGCCCATGCCCCCAGGTGATAGGTGGCCACGTGGCCGGGGCCCTGCTCACACGCCAGCTCGCCCACGACCGCGCCCACCGTCCCCACC
>NZ_RAWF01000259.1:0-14102 GCF_003612075.1 Corallococcus sp. CA041A | reverse complement strand
GGCTGGGCCTGGGGGTCCTGCTCCTCGCGCTGACAGGCACGGGCGCCCGCCTGGCCGAGGCCCTGAGTGGCTTCTATTCGGGCCGCCCGGAGCTCTGGCCGGAAGTGGCGCGACAGGTGGGTGAGCGGCTCACGGAGGGCGGCCTCCGGACCGGAAGCGTCTGTCTGGCGCTGGGGCTGCTCCTCGTCTGGAGGAAGCTCCAGCCACGGCCCCTGGCCCTGGTGCTCGTCACCCTCGTCGCGGTGGACGTCGCCTGGGTCACCGAGCCCGTGTACGTGTCCTGCGACCGCGACCTCATTGAGGCACAGCCCCTCTTCGTCGAAACGATGCGGCAACGCGTGGGGGGCGAAACGCTGCTCGGCCAGACGCGTGTGTACACCGCGGTCGCGACCATCCAGCAGCCGAGTCTGGAGGGACTGTCCCTGGACGACAGGGACGCGGCGGCGAACCTGACGATGCTCGTTCCCGACGTGGGAGCGCGTTGGGGAGTGGAGGCCGCGAACTGGTACCTGCCCACGCTCTCCGCGCGCGTTGGGGCGCTGCTCAAGGACCAGCGCCAGTGGTGGCGGCGCTACGCGGGGCTCGCGGGAGTGGGCTTCTTCACCCTGGACACGCTCCAGGTCCAGAAGCGGGGGATGGAGAAGTACGTCGTGGCGGAGAGCGAGCCCTTCGGCGTGCAGCTGCTCGCGAACCCGCTCGCGCTGCCTCGCGTCTACCTCGCGGCGCCGCGTTGCGTGGCGGGCCCGGAGGAGAGCCTGGCCCTCATCGCCTCCAGCGACTTCGTTCCCGGACGCCAGGCGGCCGTGGAGTGCCTCACGCCCCTGCCCCAGCCCGCGCCGGACGCGGAGCTGGGCAGCGTCCGCGTCGTGGAGCGCGACCCGGACGGCTCCACGGTGGAGGTGGATGCGAAACAGCCCGCGGTGCTGGTCGCCTCGGAGGCCTATTTCTCGGGCTGGACCGCCACCGTGGACGGTGCGCCCGCGGAGGTGCTTCCCACCAACCACGCCTTCCTTGGCGTGGCGCTTCCGGAGGGGCGGCACCAGGTGATCTGGCGCTTCATCCCTCCGGGACAGGGCATGGCCCTGGCGGTGAGCGGACTGGGCGTGGGCCTCTGCCTCTTGCCGTGGCTGCTCCGCCTGCGGCGCGTCCGCCGGGCGTGAGCGGAGGTTTCAGCCCCTGGGAGCGCCAGGCCCACCGCGGGTGGCGCGCATCAGCGCCCACCGCAGCACGGCCATGATGGCGCCCACCACCACGGCGAGCAGGAAGATGACCGCCACGGTGACGAGGCCGAAGACGACGCGCACGCCCAGGTCGGTGATTCGGCCGCTGAAGTACGCCTCGCGCAGCGGCTCCATGGCGCGCACCAGCTCCAGCGCCCGCGCCGGCAGCGAGTCGAGCGCCATGGAGAGGCGCTCGAAGAAGGGCTTGTGGTACCGCCTCCGGACGGACTCCACGACGATGCCCGTCAGCAGGTAGAGCACCGACAGCAGGAAGGCATTGCCCCACATGACCTTCAGCAGGGGGGAGGACGGGGGCCGCGGGTCGCTCACGTCGACCACGCTAGCGCGACGCCCGGCGCTTGAGGAGCGGAAGGGCCTTCTTCACCCGGTTCGCCTCCGACGCGCCCCCCGCGAGCTTCAGGAAGGACTCGTAGGCCTCCACCGCCCGGGGCAGCTCCGCCGTCTCGCGCACCAGCACGTCCGCCAGCGCCAGGTGCGCCAGGCCATCCGTGGGCTCCAGCTCCACGGCCTTGGCCAGCGCCTCGCGCGCGGGGGCCTCCTGACGCTGCTTGAAGGCCACCAGGCCCAGGGCCAGGTACGCGCGCCCGTTGTAGGGGGCCAGCTTCACGGCCTCGTCCGCCGCCGCGCGGGCCTCCTTCACGGCCCCGGCGCCCAGCAGCACCCGCGCCAGCGTCACCTGGGCGAAGGCCTTGTCCCAGACGGTGGGCGCCTTGTCGGCCAGGTCCTGCAGCGTGCGCGCCGCGCCACGGCCACCGCCCGGCAGCTGCGCGTACAGCTCGCCCACGCGGCCGCACGTCGCGTCCGGCCCTTCCCGCCGCGCCGCCGCGAAGGCCGCGTCCGCGCTCTCCACCTGCCCCTGGCGCAGGAACGCCTGGGCGATTTCGCAGAAGGTGTCCGGGTCCTTGGAGTCCAGCTTGTTGGCGCGCTCCAGCGCGGAGAAGCCGCCCTTCGCGTCGCCGTTGGCGAACAGGAGCGCCGCGCGCAGCCGCTGCCCCTCCGCGTCTTCCGGCGCCAGCTTCACCGCCCGGCCGGAAGCCCCTTCCGCCTCCTTGCGGCGGCCGGACTGGTACAGCGCCAGCGCGAAGCCCTTCTGCGCGGCCGCGCTGCCCGGGTTGTCCAGCTGCCACGCCTCGAACTGCTTCAGCGCCTCCGGCGTGCGGCCCAGCGCCAGCAGCGTGCGGCCCAGGGCGTCGCGGGCCTCGCCATGCGCGCCGTTGCGCTCCACCGCCTGCGTCAGCGGCTTGAGCGCCATGTCCGGCAGCCGGCGAGACAGGAGCAGCCGCCCCAGCGAGCACGCGCCCTCGTAGTCGCGCGGGTCCTTCATCGCCTCGTCGAACTGGGTCTGCGCCTTGTCGAGCGCGCGCTCGCGCCAGTACACCTGCCCCAGCGCCACGCGCAGGTCCGTGCGGGGCTTCTTCGCCAGCGCCTTCTCCAGCACGTCGCGCGCCTGGGCGCCGTTGCCCTCGTGCGCGTCCGCCAGCGCGAGCCACGCGACGGCCTCCGGCGGATAGCGGTCGTTCACGCGCGTCTTGCCCAGCTCCACACGGGCGCGCTTCCAGTCCCCGAGCCGCGCGTACGCCGCGCCCCGCACCAGCGACACCTTGCGGCCGCCGTCGGCCTCCAGCCGCTGCAGGGCCTCCTTCTCGCGGTCGCGGTCCAGCAGCGTGCGCCCCAGGCCCTCCTTCGCGGCCTCGCTCTTGGGCTGCAGCTTCAGCGCGGCTTCATAGGCCTGCTGCGCGGCCTCCAGCTTGCCCGCCGCGCGGCCCGCGGCCCCGAGCGCCAGCTGGAAGTCCATGGCCAGCGGCCCCTGCACGCCCTTGGAGAGCATGGTGCGCGCCTCGTCGTACTTACCCAGCGCGGACAGGATTTCGCCATGCACCAGTTGCTGACGGGGCTGGAGCGCGGGGGGCAGCTTCGCGTCCTGCGCGAGCGGCGCCACGTCCGCCAACGCCGCGTCCAGGTCCTGCTCCAGCGCGAGCCGGCTCTCCGCCATCCCGATGCGGGCGGCGGGGTGCTCCTTGGAGACGTCGCGCGCGCGCTTGAACATCTCCAGCGCCTGCGCGAAGTCCTCGGAGGCGAGGTAGTAGTCCCCCAGCGCCACCAGCGCGCGGACGTTGCCCGGCGACGCCTTGAGCGCGCGGTCGAAGCGGTCCAGGGCCTTCTTCTCGTCCTTGGCGGCGATGAGCAGGCTGCCCGCGAGCGCGTGCACCTCCGTCACGTCGTCCTGCGAGGCGAGCAGCGCGCGGTTCGCGGACTCACGGGCCCGGTCGTCGGCGACGAGCGCGTTGGTGGCCAGCACCAGGCCATTGAAGCCGTCCTTCACGCCCGGCTTCTCCAGCGCCTCCAGCGCGAGCCGGCGGTCCTCCGCGTTGGCGCCGTGGTCCAGGTAGCGCAGCGCGTGCGCGTAGCCCGCGAGCGCCCAGGCGGCGGGGCTCGCTTCGTCCATGTCGCGCGCGCGGTCGAGCTGGCGGAGCGCTTCATCCAGCGACGCGCCCGTGTCCTGCGCGACGGCGCGCTTCGCGAGCTCCAGCGTCTCCGACAGCGTCTGGCCACCCTGACGGGAGCGGTAGAGGATGAAGAAGCCCGCGCTCGCGCCCAGGAAGATGAGGGCCACGAAGAGCGCCACGGTCTTCGCGCCATAGCGCTCGAGGAGGGACTGCTTCGCCCGCTCCTTGGCGATCTTCTCGTGCATCTCGCGCTCGTACTTCGCCGCGAGTGCCTCCGTGTCCTTCGCGTTCGCCGCCGCCTTGTTGCGGGCCGCGGCCGCCGCCAGCTCCGTCGCATCCGGGATGTCGTCCAGCAGCGAGCGCTTGCCGCCCGAAGCCGAAGCGACCGGAGCCGGCGTCACCGGCGCGGCCGCGCGAGCCCGCACCGCCTCCGGAGGAGGAAGGTCCCCGAGCAATCCCCCGCCCTGCGACGCGGAGGGTTCATCCGCCGGAGGAGCGTCCGGGAGATCCGCCAGCATCCCGGACTTGCGCCCACGGCTGGAGGCCCCTGGATCCGCCGCCTGCACGGGAGCGGAAGGAGCCTCCACGCTCGGATCCGACGGCGCGGCGTCGCCACGTGCCGGATCCGCGGAGTCACTCGAGCCGGACTCCTGGCCCGAGGCCGAAGCGCCTTCGCTCGTCGGATCCGCACCCGACGCCGCACGTCCTCGGCCCGAGCCCGGCTCCTGTCCCGGATCCACCGGACCGCTGGCCGCACGCCCGCGCCCCGAACCGGGCTCCTGCCCCGGATCCACCGGACCGCCACGCGCCGCATCCCGCCGCGAGGCGCCCTGATCATCCGACTCCACGGGGCCAGGGCCCCGAGCGTCCTCCGCCACCGGCGTCCCGGCGGGAGCCGAGGGCCCACCATGCGCCTCGATGGAGGCGACCCTGGAGGCCGCCTGCGCATCCGTTCCACCCGCCGGCGTCTCCGTCCGGGCGGCGCGGCGCGGCTCCAATCCGGCCGCCGCGGCGGCACGCGCCTCGAACGCGGACGGGGCCGCTTCCGAACCCGGCGGCTCCGGAGCGTCCTCCTCCGGCGCGGCCGCGGGGGTCGCCAGGACGCCCAGGTCCGCGAAGATGGGCGCCGGTCCACCGGACAGCGCCTGCTGGGCCTGATCCAACCACTGCTTCACGCGCCCGTTGTTGGGCTGCAGCGCCACGGCTTTGCGCAGAATCGGCAGCGCGGAGCGGTACAGCCCCCGCTGCAGGAGCACGTCGCCAATGAGGTTGTAGGCGTACGGGTTGTCCCGCTCGATGGCGATGGCCTGGTCGAACTGCTCCATCGCCTCCGCGGGCCGCCCCAGCTGGATGAGCGCCTTGCCCCACAGCACCCGCCCCACGACGGACGTGGGGTGGTTGGAGATGCCCTGCGTACACACCTCGATGGTGCGCTGCGCGTCTCCCTTCTCCAGCAGCGCCTTCGCCAGCTCCACGAAGACGGAAGAGGTCGGGTCCTGCCGGAGGAGCTGCTCGTAACGCTCCACCATCGACTTGGCCATGTTGAGTCGCGACTCCGGTGCGCTTAGCGGGGGAGCGCGGACCATACCACTGCCCTCGTCCGTTCCGCCCAGCGGCTGGTAGCGTCGCGGCCATGAAACGCCTGTCTGCCCTGCTGGTCGCCCTGTTCCTCGGTGGGGCCTGTGCCCACACCCCTCCCAAGTCGGACATGGAAGCGCTCCGCCCCGTCGTCGAGGGCTTCCACAAGAACCTGCGCTGGAGGAACTACCGCACCCTGACCACCTTCCTCGTCCCCGAGGAGCGCCAGGACTTCGACCGCAAGCGCCGCGAGCTCCACGACGACCGCGACCTCACCGTCACCGACTTCGAAATCGAGGACGTGAAGCTCGCCGAGGACGGCCGCCACGCCACCGTCCACAGCCGCATCCAGTGGATGCGCCTGCCCTCCGTCACGGAGCAGACCGACACCGTCACCTCGGAGTTCGTCTTCCGGGACGGCGCCTGGCTGCTGGAGAAGCAGCTGTCGGGACCCTTCGCGGGCGAGCTGGAGCCACGGGAGAAGCCGTCCCCGTAGCCCGCAAAAAAGTCGCCCACCGTCTCGGGGCCGGCCGAGACGATGGGCGTCGAGAGTTCCCCAATGGAACCCCCTACCAGGGTGACGATGTCGCGCGGTACTTCCGGCCCGCTGCGACCCCGCCGTGTTGCCTGGTCTCTAGAGCAATGCGAGTGCCAACCGCTCCGCCCCCCTGCCCCACCTCCGGTTCCCACGGGAAATCAGGTACTTGGCGGCACTCACTCCCCGTCGTCACCGTCCCCTGCCTGACAGGGTTGTCAGGCCCTCCCTGCCATCCCGCCACGTCCCCCCTGACATGGCTGTCAGGGAACTGTCGCGGGGTCCCACGAAAAGCCGCTACTCGCCGATGACGGAGCGGATGGTGTCGCGCATGGAGTGCCGGGACTTCCAGCCCACGTCCTGGACCCAGCGGTTGCCGTCCACGGCGCAGAGGAACTGGATGTGGTCCAGCTCCGGCGGCGGGAAGTTGGCCAGCCGGTAGCGGAACATCAGGCCCAACAGGGGCCGGGCCACGGGGTGTGGCACGGGGATCGCGGTGTGGCCCAGCTCGCGCAGCACGGCGGACAGGGGCACCTGGCCGGGGCCCACGACGTTGTAGACGCCCTTGGGCTCCGGGCGCAGGGCCTCCACCATGGCGCGGGCGACGTCCTCCACGTGGATGAGCTGCACCATGGGGTCGAAGCCCGCCATGGTCCACGGGTGGCGCAGCCGCAGGTAGTTGGACGGCGCGTTCTTGATGGTGGGCCCGACGATGTGGACGGGCCGCAGGATGACCGTCTCGATGTCGGGGTGCTTCCAGAAGAAGCTGTGCGCCAGCATGTCCACTTCGATGAGGTCGCGCACGCCGGAGAAGCGGCTCGCGGCCATCAGCGGCGCGTCCTCCGTGAGGAAGTTGGAGTTGTCCGGGCTGGGGCCGTAGACGTTGGCCGAGGACAGCACCACCACCTTCTTCACGCCGTACTTCGCGCAGTACTCCAACAGGCGCGTGGTCCCCACGACGTTGAACGAGTGGTGCTCCTCCTCGCTCATGCGCGGGTCATGCATGATGCCCATGTGGATGACGGCGCGGACCTCGTTCTTGCGGAAGACGTCCTCCGCCTTCTTCTTGCGCAAATCCAGCTGGTGCATCTCGACGTCCTTCGGCTTCCCGATGAAGGGACGCCGGTCGATGCCGATGATGCGCTCGCGCTTGTGCAGCATCTTCGCCAGCGTGCGGCCCAGGTTGCCGCTGATGCCGGTGACGACGACGGCCGGGCGCTTGTCCGCGACGGCGTCCTTCTCTTCCGTGGAGGCGCTCACCAGAACACGCCCCGGCGTTCCTTGAGACCCTGGTGGAGCATCGCCTGGATGGAGGCCTTCACGGTGCGCACCTTCTTGTCCAGTTCACTGTCCTCGTCGTCCGCGCGGCCGGTGAAGTGGAGCGCGTCGCCGAAGTAGATGCGATACTTCGTGGGCAGCGGGAAGGGCGTGCCCGTGGGGGTGATGGGGAAGGACGGGAAGCCCAGCAGCTTCGCCACCGGCTTCAGGTTCATCAGCGCGGGCGCCTGCTCCTCCGCGCCCACCACGGCGATGGGCACGATGGGCGTGTTCGTCTCCAGCGCCAGGCGCATGAAGCCCAGGCCGAACTCCTGGAGCTGGTAGCGCTGCGGCCACAGCTTGTTGAGTCCGCGCGTGCCCTCCGGGAACACGAGGATGGCCTCCTCCGCCTCCAGCAGCCGCCGGCAGTTCTCCGGCGTGCCGACAATCTGGCCCACGCGCGCCATGAACGTGGAGACGTACGGCAGCGACGGCACCCACTTCTCCACCATGCTGCGGATGGCGCGCGGCGGGTTGCCCTCCACCATCAGGGCAATGCCAATCATCGCGCCGTCCAGGGGCAGCTGGCCGGAGTGGTTGGACACCAGCAGCACCCGCCCCGAGGGGATGCGGTCCGCACCGTAGGCCTCCACCCGGAAGTAGTGGCGATAGAGCCACATGAACGGGGCGATGGCCGCCAGGCTGTAGTCCAGGTTGAACCCGAACGGGTCCACCCCGTACTCGTTCTCCGTCCGGGCCAGGGCCTGGAGTTGGTCGGACTGCTGCTCGCCGGCCATGCGCTCGGTCCAGCCGCGCAGACCCTTCTTCACCTTGTCGCTGAAACGCTCCAGCATGGGCTCGCTCCTTAGCACCCCCGCCCGCACGCCGGGAGTGGGCCCACAACCCGCGATGCCCTTCTGACGATAATCCGCCGGAAGGTCCCCCATGCGCATCCCCTCCAAGCCCTCCCGGACGTCCGCCTCGGGCTCCACCGTCGCCGCCACGGTGCTGACGCTCGCCTCCTCCGGCGCCACCGCCGGAAGGCTGGCCCCCGACGTCAGCGACTTCCAGCCCCAGGCCACCACGTCACGGACGGGCAACACCGTGGCGGTGAACACGCTGGCGCCCAAGCAGGCCCAGGCGTCCGGACTGGAGCGGCAGCCCTCACAGGCCGTGTCCTTCGTGCGCGACTTCAACGCGCGCCTGGACCTGCCGCCCGCGCGCCTGAAGGAGAAGCTGGCGCAGATGCGGCAGAGCCCCTCCGCCATGTTCCGCGCCATGCCCGCCCTGTTCCACGCGGACCTGCGGGGCCCGTACGCGCAGGAAGCCCGGCTGACGGACCGGCCCGCGCCGGACATCCGGGTGGTGGGCGACGCGCACGTGGGCAACCTGGGCACGTTCCGGGGGCCGGACGGCAAGGCGGTGTGGGGGCTCAACGACTTCGACCAGACGGGCACCGCGTCACCGGAAGCGGACCTCACGCGCCTGGCCACCAGCGCTGTCCTCACCGCGCGCGAGGCGGGTCTGTCCGCAAGCGAGCAGATCAAGGCGGTGGAGGCGCTCGCGAAGAACTACTTCGAGACGCTGGAGCTGCTGGCGGACGGCGACGCGAACCCCGGAGCGTTCCTGGACAAGAAGGAGTCCTCCGGCCCGGTGAAGGACCTCATCAACAAGGCGCGCGACACGTCCGCCAAGGACCTGCTGTCCAAGTACGTGAAGTTCGACGGCGCGAAGGGTCCGCGCTTCCTCACGTCGGACACGCTCAAGCCGCTGGACGCGGAGAAGAAGGCGGCGGTGCGGACCGCGCTGGCGTCCTACGAGAAGACCCTGGACGGCACGGAGGGCGTGGCGGTTCCCCTGAAGGTGCTGGACCTGGCGGAGCGGCTGGACGCAGGGGGCAGCAGCTACGGCCTGGAGCGCGACTACGTGCTCGTGGGCGCGGCGGATCCGAAGGCGCCCCCCGTGCTGCTGGAGCTGAAGGAGTTGCTCGCGTCCGGCGTGGCGTCGCCGCCAGTGCCCGCGAACGGCGCGGACGTCGTGAAGGCGCAAGAGGAGCTGGGCGGAACCATGAATCCGCTCACGGGCGCGGTGAACATGGGCGGCCGGGCGTTCCTCGTGCGCGAGGTGGAGCCGGAGAAGAACAAGCTGGACGACGCCGTGCTCGGGAAGAAGAAGTCCCTGCGCTCCACCTTCGAGCAGGCGGGCGTCGTGCTGGCCCGCGCCCACGGCAACACGCAGGCACAGGCGAAGTGCCTGGAGGACTGGGTGGGCGGAGACACGAAGGGGGCCACGAAGCGGCTGGTCGCCTTCGCGCAGGCCTACGCGGACCAAGCCGAAGCGGACTGGAAGGCCCTGAAGGCCGCGCGCTGATCAGAGCGTCGCGGACAGCTGCCCCGCGGCGTCGCGCAGGGTGACGACGTCGAAGTCGTCCTTGAGCCACTGGAAGATGCTGCGCAGCCGCTCCATCTTCTTCGCGGCGCTCACGCGCAGATCGCGCTGCTGGCGCGCGAGCTCCGGCGGGATGCCGTCCGTGGCGTCCAGCACGTCGACACCGTGTAGCTCGAAGTTGAAGAAGGCATCCGCCCGGCACGTGCGGTACGCGGCGCGCATCGTGCCGCGAGGCAGCGTCGTCGCGAACGTGCCGATGAACGGGAAGCGCACCACCGGCGTCACCGTCATGGGCAGCTCCAGCACGGCCCCCGAACCGCGCCGGTAGGGCTGCGCGGGGTCAGGCCGGTACGGCACGCGCGGCGCCAGCAACACGCGCGGGGTGTCCAGCACGGAGCGCGACGGCCGCCCCAGCGCCGCGAGCGCTCCCATCACCGCCGCCTTCGCCGCGTAGTACGGGGCCGCCGGAAACGCGGATGAACCGTACCGGTAGCCCTGCGCCACGGTGGCCGCGTACAGGTCCGCGTTCAGCGTGTAGCCCGGAGCGCGAAAACCCGAAGGACGCACACCCACGGCCTTCAGGATGGCCGCGTCCGCGCGCGCCAGGTCGTCCGCGATGGCGTCCGGCCCTCGCCGGGTGAGCGCGTAGTCGTGGGCGTGGCTGTGGCTCGCGATCTCCACGCCCGCCGCGTGGGAGCGCCGCATGCCGTCCGCCGCGCCGGGGTCCGACTCCAGGTCCTCGCCGATGACGAAGAACGTCCCGGGCACGCCCACCGCCGCGAACAGCTCCAGGAAGCGCTGCACCGCCACGCGGTGGATCAACGTCCGCGCGCGCTCATCGAGCAGCGACTCGGGCAGCCCGTGGATCCGGCAGTAGTGCGGCAGCGAATCCAGGTCGACGGAGATGGACGCCAGGCGCGCTGCCGTCATGGGGCGACCCTCCGCTCAGGTCCCGCGGACGCGGATGACGTAGAACAGCTTGCCCACGTTCTTGAGCACGTTGGGCACGCGCTTGAACAGGTGGATGGACGGCTGGCGCTTCTCATGGAGCTGGATGGGGATCTCCATGACGTTCAGTCCCTCACGCCACGCGCGGATGACGAACTCGCTGGCGAACACGTCCATGTCCACCACGCACTTCTGGATGACGGGCAGCAGCGCTTCGCGGCGGAACGCCTTCAGGCCGTGCGTGTCCGTGCCCTGGAAGCCCAGCGCCACGCGCAGCAGCTTGTTGTGCACCCGCGTGGCCGCGCGGCGGATGAGGGGGCGCTGGTCGCTCGCGCCCTTGGCCGCCTTGGAGCCCACGACCATGTCCGCCTCGCCGCGCTCCAGCCGGGGCAGCGCCGCGTCGTAGAAGGTCAGGTCGCAGAGGTCGATTTCATCGCAGACCACGTAGGTGCCCTGGGCCTTGATGATGCCGGCCTTGAGCGCCACGCCGTAGTTCGGCGTCTCCGAGTGGAACCAGCGCAGGCGCGGGTTCTTCGCGCAGATTTCTTCCAGGAGCCGGGGCGTCGCGTCGCGCGAGCCGTTCTCCGCGAAGATGATTTCGTAGTCGAGCCCGCGAGCATCCAGCCCCTGACGCAGCTCTTCGGCTGCCTGGGCGATGATGGATTCCTCGTTGTAGACGGGGATGACGACGGAGAGGTGCAGGGCCATGGGTCCGGAAATGCGAAGGGAAGGCCCTGGGGCGTAGCACGCCCCCGGACCACCGTCGACAGGAGACGACTCCCTGCGTCAGCCGTTCAGCGTCCGGGCGCAAGCCCGCCCGTCCAGGATGGCGTCCTCCATGGAGGCGTACTCCCACTTTCCATAGCGCCCCGCCATGAGGATGCCGGCGTGCTCCAGGAAGCGCTTCACCTCCGCCATCGCGGGGCCGTAGGCGTCGTCGTAGAGGACGTACGCGTTGGGAATCTCCCGCCCCTTCGCGAAGAGGATGTCGTCCGCCGAGTGGATCATCCGCGAGCGCACCAGGTCCTCCACCGCGTACTTCTCCGCGTCCGCCACGGACAGCTCTCCGTGATGGCTGAACTCCACGGAAAAGCTGGCCGTGTCCGGCGGGGCCAGGGGCGCGAACACCGCCGACGGCGCCCCGATGCGGTACGAGTGGAACTCCGGCTCCGGCAGGTAGATCCAATGCCACGGCTGGCGGTTCGCGCCCCGGGCGCCCACGCACACGTACGTGACGATGAAGGCGCGCAGGCGCTTCGTCGCGGCCCGCACCTCGTCCGGCACGCCGGAGGCGCCCTTCCCGATGAGCTCCACCAGCGTGGGCAGCGCGATGGAGGACACCAGCCCCGAATACGGCACGGTGCGCCCGTCCGACAGCGCGACCTGCTTCGTCTTCCAATCGATGGAGACGGGCTCGGTGCGCACGCTCAGCTCGCCGCCCGTCAGGTGCTGCTTCATCGCGCGCGCCAGGCTCTCGATGCCGCCCTCGCGCGGGTAGAGGAACGACGCGTTGTAGCCCAGCTGATCACTGCCCGCGCCGAGCGCCCCGTCCACGACCTCCTTGAGGGAGGGGCGCGGCACGAACCGGCCGACCCACGCGGCGGACATCTCGCGCGGGTGCACGGTCCAGAGCTTCTGGTTGTAGGGCAGCATGAAGTTCTTCGCGAAGCCCTCGCCCATGTAGCGGAGGATGAACTCCTCGAAGTTCACGGGGTCGCGCTCGCGCAGGGCGCGGCCCTTCTCCCCGTAGATGGCCTCCACGTAGCCGACCAGGTTCTCCGCCACGACCTCCGGCGGCAGCCCGTGGGTGTTCACCTGGTAGGGGAAGCGGGTGAAGGTGTCGCGCGAGAAGATGGCGGCGCGGCGCTGGATGCGCACCAGCTGGTCCGGGAGCCAGAGCGTGTTGACCAACTCCTGGATTTCCGGGTCGCGCAGGTGGAGCCAGTGACCGGTGGGGTCGAAGTAACACCCGTCGATGACCTCGGTCTTGATGAGGCCGCCGACCCGGTCGGACTTCTCGATGAGGCGCCAGGGGCGCTTGAGGAAGTGCGCGGTGGACAGGCCCGCCAGGCCCGCTCCGAGGATGACGATGGGATCCATGCGCCGCCGGGTCTACCACCCTGGGAGGGGACCTGGAAAAGGGATGCACACTGTTGGTGTTGGCGGGCGCCCGCCCTCCTGCCCGGCCGGGTGACAACAGTGCGCGCTGGGGACGCGTTCTTTCCGGGCTTGAAACGGCTCTGCTAGCCTGCACGCGCCGCGCGGACCATCGCACGCCCCCGTCATTGCTGCGCGTGCGCGCGCCAGCCGGTCTCGTCGAAGGAAAACAATGAAAGTCTCCTGCCCGTCGTGCCAGACGAATTACAACATCGATGACAGGCGGATCCCGCCCGGCGGCGCGAAGCTGAAGTGCGCCCGGTGCCAGACCACGTTCCCCATCAAGGCCGATGGCGCGAGCGGCGAAGCTCCCGAGGCCGCGGCGCCGCAGCCCGCAGCCATTCCGCTGCCGGGCACCGCCGCGCCGCAGTCCGCCGCCATCCCGCTGCCCGGTAGCGCCGCGCCGCAGTCCGCCGCCATCCCGCTCCCGGGCAGTGCCGCGCCGCAGTCCGCCGCGATTCCCCTGCCCGGTAGCGCCGCGCCCCACCAGTCCACCGCCATCCCACTTCCGGGCAGCGCCGCGCCCCAGTCCGCCGCCATTCCTCTGCCGGGCACCGCAGCCCCGCGTGCGGCCGCTCCGGCTCCGCAGTCGGCCGCCATCCCGCTGCCCGGTAGCGCCGCGCCCCAGTCCGCCGCCATCCCCCTGCCGGGCAGTGCCGCGCCCCAGTCCGCCGCCATCCCCCTGCCGGGAGCCGCCGCGCCCCGCGCCGCGGCGCCGCAGTCCGCCGCCATCCCGCTCCCCGGTGCAGCCGCGCCGCAGTCCGCCGCCATCCCCATGGGCGCGGGCCCGGCCATCCCGCTGCCCGGCACGGCCGCGCCGCGCTCCGCAGCCATCCCGCTGCCCGGTAGCGCCGCGCCGCAGTCCGCCGCCATCCCCATGGGCGCGGGCCCGGCCATCCCACTTCCTGGCGCGGCCGCTCCACGCCCCGCCGCCATCCCGCTGCCGGGTAACGCCGCTCCGCCCGTCCCCGAGGATCCGTTCTCCTTCGACGACGAACTCCCGCCCGCGGCCTATGCCTCGCCGGGCGTGGCCGCGCCCCGGGCCATCTCGCTCGACGCGGGACCCGGCGCGCCGGTGGCCCTGCCGGACGACTCGTTCAGCTTCGACATGGACGCCGCGCCGCCGGCCCCCGCGCCCATGGCCGCGGAGGACGACTTCGCGGAGGTCAGCAGCGGCGAGTTCTCCTCGGTCGACACCACTGACTTCTCCGAGCCGCGCGAGGACGTAACCCGCGTCGTCGCCATCCCCGTCCCCAACGCCGCCTTCCGAGAGCCCGCCGCGCCCGCCGCCTACGGCACGCACGAGCCCGCCGGCACCGCGCGCGACTTCGACTTCTCCGAAGATCCCGTCGCCGCCGCCCCGCCCGCCGAGGCCGACTTCGGCACGCCCGACTTCGACTTCGCGGACGACGGCACCCTGCCCGTCCCCGCGCAGCCCGCGCCCGAGGACGCGTTCACCTTCGACATCAACGATCCGTCGAACGCCCATGGCCCCGCGGCGTCGCGTCCCCATCCGCAGACCTACGGCTACGGCGAGCCGGAGCCCCAGGC
>NZ_RAWF01000258.1:0-14237 GCF_003612075.1 Corallococcus sp. CA041A | reverse complement strand
TCACGTACGAGGTCGCAAGCGAGCCGAAGCCGCGTGGTTGCTCGCACTCGTCGCCCACAACCTCCTGCTCGCCATAGCGCAAGGCTGGTTCGACGAGTCGGAAGGCTCATTTCTTCTCACGCCCTGAGGGCTCGACGGCCCGATGCCCCCCGTGGTTCGAGGGTGCCCTCCCCGGCAAGGAGCGCCGAAGCACCAAGCCCGGCCAGCCCATAGAGGAATGGCAAGACTCCCAGGATGTAGAGCGACTCCTTGATGGCGGGGTGCGAGAGGGGAACCAGGCTTGCGAGCCCGAAGCCGATGGCGCCGAAGAGCCCGGCCGCGGTCGGCGCACGCCGCTTCAAGGCGGGGAGCGCAGCCAGAAGGAGGGGGCAGAGGAAGAAGTGCTCCCGGTAGAGGATCGCCGGGTAGTACCAGAAGGGATGACTCCATTCCGTGGGCACGCCCGCCCCAGCCAGCTTCGACCCTCCGATGCTCTGCCCCAGGAAGGGTGCGAAGTAGACCTGGGTGAGCCAGAGGGCGACATCCGTGGGTGACCGCAGAGCGACGAAGGCGATGTGAAGGGACGCCGTGGCGAGAAAGCCGGCGGCGATGCAGGCGACAGGAACCAGCGCCCATTGACGCCGCTGGAGACGCACGCTGGCAAGGAGCCCTAGCGAAGCCAGCACGAAGGGGGTGACGAGCCACAGCTTCGTCAAGAAGCCAAGGCCGAGGCATGCGCCACCCAGCAGGGAGTGCCAATTCCTCCCGGTGAGCTCTCCTCGCGCAATCCAGTACGTGCCCGCCATGCCCCACGCCACGAGGACAGGCTCGGCCTCCATCAGCCGGAATTGCCACAGGACGGCAGGAGAGAGCGCGAGCAGGAGCGTCGTCAGGAGCGCCGCACGACGCTCCCACAGGGCGACGAGCCGGTAGGTGAAGCAGAGGGTGGCGGCCAGCGCCGCGAATGAGACGAGCCCCATGGCTTCGGGCCGGCCGCCCAGGGGACAGCCTCCGAGTGCGAGGAGCACCGAGTGAAATGGAGTGTTGCCGATGCCTGGCAGATCGAAGCCAACCCAATCCTCCGAGCCGCCAGGGATGTACGAGGGCCGCACCACGAGCGCCAGCGAACGGCACATGTTGAGGGCCATCGTGCCATTGACGCCCTCGTCACCTGTTTCGATACGCTTGAAGACGACGCCGCGCGCGAAGGCCAGGGCAAGGGAGGCAATGACCACCACACGGACGACGAAGCGCAGGCGATTGTCGTCATCACGCCGCGGCCCAAGCGGCTGGACGGGGGGAAACCACGAGCCTGGCCAGAGAAGTCTCATTTCCGCCAGGCCCGGGGCAGGTGGGCACGAGAGTGGAGCCAGTCCTTGCCCCCCCCTACCCTCGCGGTCGGACTGAGCTGAGCCTTCAGAATCCTGCCGAGCAGCCTCAGCGTCCGCAGCAGCGGCTCCTTCGACTCGTCCTGGTGCGTCTTCTGAGCGGGCGTGCACTTCCGGGTCGCGTCAACCGGCTCCTCCAGGCCCACGTAGGCGCACGCGAAGCGCTCCGGTGAGAGGAACTCGCCCAGCCACCGTCGCTCCTCGCGCGGAAACCAGGCGGCGAAGAGGCCCCGCATCTTCACGGGCTCCCTCGCTCCATCCTTGAAGGGACTCATGAAAGAAGGCACGAGCCTGACCGAGCAATTGCCGTTCCAGCCAGCGGCAGCTCAATCCGGGCCTTCGAGTTCCGCTCGTCCGTTTCGGGGACGGCCCCTCATTTCGACCCTGGACAGCCGAGACGGGCGACCCTCTCGAGGGAGCGAGCCCTCCTCGATGGACTCTCAATCCGAGACAGCCTGACGTCCCAGCATGAGACAGCAGGGACAATCAGCCGGCGGTGAGGCCGTGAAGCATGGAGCACGATACCTGCATGGAGGCGCAGGCAGCAGGAAGCACGTGGGACACATGTGAATGCGCAAGCCGGTGATTCGCAAGACACTCTCCGAGGAACTGTTCTTCGTCCGCGGCATGAGCCTGATGCTCGTGGTGCTGGTCCATGTGATCGGCGTGGAGCCCTTCCAGGGAGTGCGCAAGCTCTTCTCCCCGGAGCGAGCGGAGCTCCGGTTCGCCTCGGAGTTCATCCACAGCTTCAACATGGCGGTGATGATCATCGGTTCGGGCGTGGCTGTGTCACTCTTCGGCGCGCCGGACAGGTCCTTCCGGGAGTTCGCGCACAAGAAGCTGCGCAAGCTCGTCGTCCCGATGTTGGTGTGGGCGCCCGTCTTCCTCATTGCCCATGAGCTCACCCAGGCGCGCCCGCGAACACCTGGCGGATGGCTGGCGCTGCTGGGCCGGTTCCCCGCCGCCTGGTTCCCTCCGTACGCCATCTTCTGGTTCATTCACGCCCTGGTGGGCTGTACCTGTCTGGCGTGGGTGTATCAGCGCATCGTGCCCGCCCGGTACAATTGGAACGGACTGAGCTACCTGGCACTGTCCTGGGTGTCTTATGCCGCTGTCGAGTTCCTGGAATCTCCGATGTCTGACATTGGGATGAGATACCTCCGCTTCATCCTCTTCTGGAACTGCCTCTTCGGTCTGGGAATGAGCCTGTCCCCCTGGCTGGCGCTGGCGCGCACCCGGCTGTCCCAGTTGCCTCTGGCGCTCCAGGGACTGGTGCCCTCGGGGTTCCTGGGGCTGCTGGTCTCTTTCCATGTCTCGGGGCTCGCGGAGGGGCATCTGGATCCGCGCCTGCTCACGGGGCCGCTGGGCTTCTGCCTGCAATTCACCCTGGCCTTCTTCCTCCTGGGTGTTGCCCGGAGCCTGGGTGCGACGTGGAAGGGGTTGGCGAGGTGGATTGTCTACCTGGGCTCGATCAGCATGCCGCTCTACCTCTTCCACATCTATTTCGTGTCCGGAGTGAGGTTGGCTTTGGGGAAGGTGCTGCCAGGAGCGCCGCTCGCGCTGCACCTGGCGCTGGGCGTGTTCGGAGGGCTGATGGGGCCCCTGGGCCTCTACCTCCTCCTGGAGAGGAATCGGGCCTTCCGCTGGAGCATCGGCCTGCGTGGTGTCCCTTTGGACACGCCCGAACTCGGCGCGAATGAGTCCCCTGGCACCCGGCCACCTCGGGTGGAGGCATCGACCATGAAAGGGGCCGACGTATGAACCCAAATGAAGTGTTGACCATTCGCCAAAATGTTTGTGTTTCAGAGCGGGACGGCCATGCTGGCTGGCTACACCAAAGTTCATGGAGGCCCCCTCTGAGCGCCTCCATTCCCTGGAGTTGTCATGGACGTGATGAGAGCCAGCAGGGTCCTGCTGCTGGGATTGGTCTTTGTCGCAGCAGGCTGTAGCAGCAAGCCACCGGAAGAGAAGACGCTGGCCCACAGCGCTTCGCCGTTGGTGGTGGAGGGGTGGACCGAGGCCGCGCCCATGGCGGAGGCTCGCAAGTACCACGCGGGCGTGGTGCTGCCTTCCGGCAAGGTGCTGGTGACGGGCGGCTACAACGCCAGCGGGTATCTGTCCTCCTCCACCCTCTTCGACCCCGCTACTGGCGCGTGGACAGCGGCCGCCTCCATGCCGGAGGCGCGGCAGATCCACGCCATGACGCCGCTGCCTTCGGGCAAGGTGCTCGTGGTTGGCGGAGAGAACGCGACGGGCCGCCTGGCTTCCGCGGTGGTGTATTCCCCGGACACCAATACCTGGGCCTCCGCTGGGAGCTTTGCCTCGGGCGTGGCACGGGCTTCCCTGACGGCGACGCTGTTGCCTTCGGGCAAGGTGCTGGTGGCGGGCGGTGGCAACTCCGGCGGCCCCAAGTTCACTGTGGATGTGTATGAGCCGGTGGCGGGAACCTGGAGTGTCGGTCCGAATCTGGGAGCGGCGCGGCGCGACCATACGGCGACGCTGCTGACGACCGGGCAGGTGCTGGTGGTGGGAGGCGTCGTGAGCGCGAGCCTGGCGACGGCGGAGGTGTATGGGTATGACGCATGCGCCGGGGTGAGCTGCGACAGCGCGCCGGGGTCGTGCCACGAGGCGGCGGGCACGTGTAGCAATGGGGTGTGCAGCTACGCACCGAAGGCTTCGGGCGCGGCCTGTGATGACGGGAATGCCTGTACCGGAACGGACGCGTGCAACGGCGCGGGTGTTTGCACGGGAAGCGCCACCCACTGCGACAGCCCGCCCGGGCAGTGCTACGAGGCGGCGGGCGCATGCAGCAACGGGACGTGCTCCTACACGTACAAGGCGGCCGGCGCGGGGTGTGATGACGGGGATGCATGCACGGTGGGTGAGACGTGTAACGGGAACGGAGGGTGCGCGGGGACGCCGGTGAGCTGCACCAGTCCGCCCGGGCAGTGCTACGAGGCGGCTGGCACGTGCAGCGCTGGAGCGTGCACCTATGCGCCGAAGGCCGCGGGCACCGCCTGCAATGATGGCAACGGGGGGACCCTCAACGACGTGTGCAGCGGGACGGGGGCGTGCGCGGGAGTGCCGGCGTGCACGACGCCTCCGAGCGCATGCCATGACTCCCCGGGCACCTACGCCAACGGGGCCTGTACGTACCCGGTGAAGGCGGCTGGGACGGCATGCGGCGCCGGTCAGGTGTGCAACACGACGGGACAGTGCCTGAGCGGGTGCTGGATTGGAGGGGCGTACTACGCGGCGGGGACCACCCACCCCAGCGTGGCCTGCCAGGAGTGCAACCCGGGCATGACGACGAGCGGTTGGAGCAACAAGGCCGTGGGAAGCACGTGCGCTGCCCCCGCGTACGGAAACTGGGGGAGCTGCGATGGATTCAGTGACACGTGCGATGAGTCGGGGAGCCAGTCGCGCACGGTGACGGCGTCTGCCTGCACCAGCAGTGGGGCATGTGCGGGCACGGGCTCGAGCGAGACGCAGGCGTGCACGCGAAGCACGGGAGGCACGGCGTGCGGTACGAGCTACGGAGGCTGGGGAAGCTGCGGAGGCTTCACTGACTTCTGCGACACGACGGGGACGCAGTCGAGGACGGTGACGGCCTCGACGTGTGGCTCCGGGACGTGCAATGCGTCGAGCAGCAGCACGGAGACGCAGGCGTGTACACGGGCGGCCCCCAACACGAACTGCGCGGCGCCCAGCTACGGGGCGTGGGGCGCGTGCAGCTTCAGCGATGCCTGTGCGCAGACGGGGACGCAGTCAAGGACGGTGACGAGCTACGGCTACAGCTGCGCCAGTGGGCAGTGCGTGGCGTCCACGAGTACGGAGACGCAGGCGTGCACGCGCAACACGAATGGCGCCAGCTGCGGTGCTCCCAGCTACGGAGGCTGGGGAAGCTGCGGTGGCTATAGCAGTACCTGCGACCAGACGGGAACGCAGTCACGCTCCGTCACTTCGTACACCTGCTCCAACGGGACGTGCGGTTCCTCTGCTGGCTCGGAGTCGCAGACGTGCACGCGAAACACGAATGGCAGCTCGTGCGGCACGAGCTACGGAGGCTGGGGAAGCTGTGGAGGCTTCAGCGACTTCTGCGATTCGACGGGGACGCAATCGAGGACGGTGACGGATTCGACGTGTGGCTCCGGGTCGTGCAACGCGTCGAGCAGCACGGAGACGCAAACGTGCTCACGGAGCGCCCCCGGTCCCCAGCCGTGCCCCTCGAGCTATGGGAGCTGGAGCGCCTGTGGTGGATTCAGCAGTGCATGCGACGCGACGGGCACGCAGTCTCGCCAGGTGACTCACTACACCTATAACTGCGCGACGGGACAGTGTACGCCAACCTCCAGCAGCTCGGAGACCCAGGCGTGTACGCGGAATCCCGGTCCGGATGCGTGCGGGGCGCCAGTCGTCGGGCCGTGGGGCACGTGCAACATGGTCACCCCCTGTGGGCAGGGGCTCCAGACAAGGAATGTGACGAGTTACAGCTGCTCAAGTGATGCATGCGTGTCGTCCACGATCACGCAGACGCAGGACTGTTCAGTCCCCGCGATTCCGGGTTGGACGCTGTGCGGCGATGGCTCGTGCTCGACCCTGGAGAGCAACAACAACAATTGTGGCGCTTGTGGGAATGCCTGTACGGGCCCCAAGTACAATGTGTGCATGGGCGGGGCCTGCTGCAATTCGCCGACCAATTGTTTGTAGGTCCGCTCTCTTCAGCATGAGGAGCGGTGGCTGTCGGTGAACCCACGCGGAGAGACTTCACCCGTCTCTCCGCGTGGGAGCCCGCGGCCTGATGCGGCGCGGCTAGTAATTGAGCCAGCGGTAGCCCGTGGTCGCCGAGCCCGAGCACAGCAGGGAGTTCGGCTTCTGGGTCGTGGCGTTGCAGCAGTCCTTCGTGGCGTTCGGGGTCGTGCACCGCTGGTTCACGTACTGGCTGCATGACGGCAGCCCGCTGCACGATGCCGGACACGCGGTCGACACGCCGTCGCACGTCACGCCCTGGTTGTTCGTCGACGTGCAGGTGGTCCCCGTACAGGAGACCGACGTTCCCCCAGCGCAAGTCGCCGTACAGGTTGCGAACTGAGACACCGTCCGCGCTTCAGCCTCGGGGGCCATCGTGTCTTCGAGGGCCGGGCCGCCGCAGCCCAGGAGGGAAAGGCCAATAAACGTCGCCATCGCTGCAAGAGAGATCTTCATGAGAAGCCCCTGGAGGTCCTTCGAGTGAGCCTCAAACGCTATCATGGAGACTGCGGAGTCCACCTTGAGCCGCGACTGTCAACCATTTCCACGTGCGGCTCTCATGAGCCTTGCAAGACGATTCTCTGGGATCTCATATCCGCCGACGTAGGCAACTGCTCGTCAGTGGCGTTCATCACCCAGAAGACCTTGTTGAGGTAAATGGGGGGCGTCACAGCATGCGCTGTAGTCGAAAGCGTAACCGCCCGGATGACGAGTTGTGGCGACGCTTCGGTCTATCGGCGCTTCCAGCTGTGGAGGCGGAGGGAATCGAACCCGCTGTCTACTCGAACACGCCGATGCCCGGGTCGCTGCCGCCGGGCTTCGTGGGCTTCGTGGGCCGGGGCGTCGGAGTGGCACGCACCGGCTCCAACCGCACGCTCACGCGCTGCTCCGCCATGTCCGCGAGCCGGCTGTAGTCCAGCGTCTTCTCCTGGTCCTGATGCCCGGAGAGCTTGAAGCGCAGCTCGGTGACCTTGGAGCGCGGCATGAGCAGCTTGGTGGGCGTGGTGCCGATCTGCGCATCACCATCGAAGATGGCCGCGCCGGACGGCGAGGAGGTGAACTCCACCGTCACGTCCTGTGGCAAGGCCGCCGGAGGAGGCGTCGCCGGCGGATCCTGCACCCGCGTGGACGGCGGCGCTCCCACAGGCGCCTTCGGAGGCGTCATCGCCACGGGGGCCTGCGGCGTCTCACCACCCCCGCGCGCCATCACCACCGCCACGCCCGCGCCAATCAGCAGCAGCGGCACGCCGATGATGGCCGCCTTCACGCCCCCGGACATGCCCTTGGACGGCGGCGGGAGCTCAGGCTCCGGCTCCACGTGGCGGGGGGCAGGGGGACGCGGCCTGCTCGAGGCCACCGGCGCCGGGCTGTTCCCGTTGGACGTCGCTCTTGGAGCCGCTGCCTGCGCTCCCGCCGACGTGCCGCCCCGAGGCGGAGCCATGCCCACTCGCGACCCCGTCTTGCCCGTGGCCGGAGCACGGCCCGCGCGGCTGCCGGAACCCAACCGGCTGCCAGAACCCGCGCGGCTTCCAGAACCCGCGCGGCTGCGGCTGCCCGTTCCTCGCTCGGCGCCGGGCGTGCCGCCCGTGGGGTGCGCGTCCAGCTCCTCGGGGGACAGGCCCTCCACCGCGTCCAGCAGCGAGTCGATGAACTCCTGCGCGTTCTGGTACCGGTCCTCCTTCTCCGGCGCGAGCGCCTTGGTGAAGAAGGCGTCCAGCTCCGGCGGCACCGGCGCGCCCTGGCGCTTGCTGTTCACCGGGGGCACGGGCTGCGTCAGCGACGCCGTCAGCGCCTTGCGCACCGTGTTCGCGCCGTAGGGCGAGCTGCCCGTGAGGCAGAAATAGAGCACGCCCGCCATCGAGTAGAGGTCGGAGCGCTGGTCCACGGACTCGCCGCCGGCCTGCTCGGGCGGCATGTACTGCGGGGTGCCCAGCACCTGGCCCGTGGAGGTGAGCTGCTCCTCCTCGTCCTGCTCCAGGGCCTTCACCAGACCGAAGTCCAGCACCTTGACGAAGTCCTTCCCGTCGAGCGCCTGGACCATGATGTTGTGCGGCTTCAGGTCGCGGTGGACGCAACCCTCGTCGTGCGCGTGCGCCAGGCCCAGCGTGGCCTGCTCCAGCAGGTTCACCGCGCGGCGCAGCGTCATGGGCCCTTCGCGCTTCACCAGCTCCTTGAGGCTCTCCCCCTTGAGGAGCTCCATCACGTAGTAGCAGGTGCCGTCCGCGGCCCGGCCGAAGTCGAAGATGGTGATGACGTTCGGGTGGCGCAGGCGGCTGGCGATCTCCGCCTCGCGGCGGAAGCGCTCGAAGAACTGGGGCGCCGCGGCGAGCGACGGGTTGAGCGTCTTCACGGCTACAGGCCGCTGCACGGACGTCTGCGTGGCGCGGAACACCATGCCCATGCCGCCCTGGCCCAGGACGCTTTCAATCTTGTAGCGGCCGTCCAGCACCTGGCCCAGGAGCTGGAGGCTCTGCGCTGAGCACAGGTGATCTTGACCTTCGGTACTACCGCAGTGGGGACAGGGGGCGGCCATGGGTGCCGGGAGTATAGGCAAGCCCCGCCTTCCGCCCAACCGGGGAGATGTGCCCCCTGGGCAGTCAAGCAGGCATCAGAACCGTTCCCGAAGGGCTTGCGGGCTGTTATCTCCCCCCTCCGCCATGAGCCTCGTCATCGCCCAGGACATCAGCCTCGCCTACGGAAAGAAGGTCCTCTTCGACGAGGACAATTTCACCCTCGGTCCCAGGGACCGGGTGGGCCTGGTGGGGGCCAACGGGACGGGAAAGTCGTCCCTCATGAAGATCATCGCCGGGGCGAGCCTGCCGGACGGGGGCACCGTCCAGTACAGCCGCCGGGCCCGGGCGGGCTACCTCCCCCAGGAAATCGCCGGCCTGCCAGAGGGCACCGTCGTGGAGGCGGTCATGAGCACCGTCCCCGGCCGGGACTCCCTGGAGGTTCGGCTGAAGGACACGGAGGCGGCGCTCGCCGGCAGCTCGGACGAGGAGGAGCAGCTGGAGCTGGCCCAGACGCTGGCGGACCTCCACGCGGAGCTGGACGACTTCGAGAACCGCTACGGCCGGCACCACGCCGAGCGCATCCTCAAGGGCCTGGGCTTCAAGGACGCGGACCTGTCCAAGCCCACCCAGGCGCTCTCCGGCGGCTGGCGCATGCGCGCGGCGCTGGCGGGACTGCTCCTCCAGGACCCGGACCTGCTGCTGTTGGACGAGCCCACGAACCACCTGGACGTGCCCACGCTCGCGTGGTTCGACGGGTTCCTGCGCCGCTCCAACAAGGCGATGGTGCTCATCTCCCACGACCGCGACTTCCTCAACCGGCAGATCAACCGGGTGGTGTCCCTGGAGATGGAGGGCGTGCGCGAGTACGCCGGCAACTACGAGGACTACAAGCGCCAGCGCGCCGAGGAGATGGTGCTCCTGCAGGCGCGGGCGGAGAAGGTGGAGCAGCGCCGCGCGGAGCTGCAGGGCTTCATCGACCGGTTCGGCGCGAAGGCCACCAAGGCGAAGCAGGCGCAGAGCCGCGCGAAGATGCTGGCCAAGCTGGAGAAGGTCCAGGTCCTGGAAGAGCGCCAGACGATGAAGTTCCGCTTCCCGGAAGTGGAGCGCAGCGGCCGGGACGTGGTGTTGATGGAGGACATCACCAAGCGCTACGGCGCGCTCACCGTCTATGACGGGCTGAACGCGCGGCTGGAGCGCGGCCAGCGCATCGCCGTGGTGGGCGCGAACGGCGCGGGCAAGACGACCCTGCTCAAGATGGTGGCGGGGGAGCTGGCGCCGGACAGCGGCAAGGTGACGCTGGGGCACAACGTGGTGGTGGGCTACTACGCGCAGCACCACGCGGACAAACTGGACCGCCGCAACACCATCATCGAGGAGGTGCGGCCCCTGGCGGCGGACAAGCCGGAGAGCTACGTGCGCGGCGTGCTGGGCGCGTTCCTCTTCAGCGGCGACGACGTGGAAAAGCCCATCGGCGTGCTGAGCGGTGGTGAGCGCGCCCGCGTGGCGCTGGCGAAGCTGCTGCTGATTCCGTCCAACTTCCTGCTGATGGACGAGCCCACGAACCACCTGGACCTGGATTCGTCGGAGATGCTGATCGAGGCGCTGAAGCTGTACGGCGGCACGCTGCTGTTCGTCAGCCACAACCGCAGCTTCATCAACAACCTGTGCACGCACGTCTGGGAGGTGGCGGACGGCAAGCTCACGTCGCACGCGGGCAACCTGGACGAGTACCTCTACCACCAGGAGCAGCTGCGCCTGACGGCGGAGGGCGCGGACACGGGCGCGGCGAGCGGGAAGGGCGGGGCGGCGGGTGCGGGCCCTGTATCGGAGAAGGACCGCAAGCGCCTGGAGGCGGAGGCCCGTCAGCGGCGCTCCGTGGTGGAGGGCCCCATCAAGAAGGAGATCGCGAAGCTGGAGGAGCGCATCGCGAAGGTGGAGGCCGAGCAGAAGGAGCGCGAGGGCCAGCTGGCGGACCCGGTCCTCTACAACGACTTCGCCCGGGCGAAGCCGCTGATGGACGCGCACCGCACGGGCAAGGAGGAGCTGGAAGACCTCTATGCCCGCTGGGAAGCCGCGCAGGAGAAGCTGGCGGCGGCGCAGGCGTAAGGGGCCTACTGGACGTCGAAGACCTTCCGGACCGGGGCTCCGCCGCGCTCAATCTGGAGTTCGATGCGCCGGGCGTCCCGCAGCTTGGTGAAGGCCTCCAGCGCCTTGTCGGGGCTGTCCAGGTCCAGGCCGTTGATGCGCTGGAGCACGTCTCCGTTGCGCAGCCCCAGCCGCGAGAAGAACGACTCCTCGCGGATGGAGAACAGCTTGAATCCCACGGGGCGGCCGTCCTTGAAGGCGGGCACCACCCGGGCCTGCATCGACAGCTCGGGTAGGTGCGTGAGCGCGTCGGTGACGTCCTCGCGCGGCACGGCGTAGGTGTCTGGCCCTGTCTCCCGGATGCCGCGGCCCAGGCCGGAACCTCCGGGTTGCGCGGCCCCTGGATGGGCGTTCACCGCGACGGGCGGCACGCTCCCGAATCCGTCGACGTACTCGAGCCGCCCGTCCACCAGCAGCAGGATGCGCTCCCGCTCGATGGCGAAGACCCTCGCCCCCTGGATGAGGTCGCTGACCATCAGGCTGTGCGCGCTGCCGGCCGGCAGCTCGTGGATGGAGGCCATGGACCACCGGGGATCCTGCGCCACCAGGGTGCCCAGCAGCCGGATGGCCAGCGTGCTCCGGCGCAGGTCCTGCTCTGGCGCTGGAGCCACCTCCACGTGGGGCGCGGATGAGAGCCCCGTCAGCTGCGCCAGTCGCGTCCCATCCAGCGCCCTCGAGGGAGGGACGTTCGATGGCACCGAAGCCGCCGCCCAGGTGTCCCGGAGGCCTGGCAGCACGAAGGCGCTGGTCACCTGATTCGCGATCAGCGCGGACGTCAGGGCACACGAAAAGACAAGCAGGACGAACAGGCCCTGAACGGGCCGCTGCATTCCATCATTCATGACAAAGGCCTCCCTGTTTGGAACAGGGAGGCCTTGAGCAAATCAGGGGCCAGCGGCTCCCCAGAGGGAGCGCGGTGGGCGCTGAAGCCCGGTCAGGGACCTCGTGTCAGGAATCGCGGTGCCAGCAATGACAACCCGTCATGACACGGTGTCCGTCATCCCTCAGTGGCCGTAATAGAAGGACGAGCCCCAGAGGTAGGCGGTCCGGCTGGCGGGAGCCGTACCCACCAGGCAGTGCGCGCCGTCATAACCGCCGATGACGCAGTGGGGAGTCGGCGTGATGTAGAGGTTGTTCGCCCACTTGAACGGCGTCGAACCCCAGGGCAGCGGCATGACGAAGCAGTTGGCCCCGTCGAACGTCGACGGCGCGGGGCACGCGTTGCCGGGGCCGGGCGTCAGGTAGAGGTTTCCGGACCAGACGAAGTAGCTGGTGCTCCAGGAGGGGTAGGGGAGGATGTAGCAGTTCGCCGTGTCCCAGCCGGAGGGCGCCGGGCAGTAGGTGCCGGGCAGCGCGTTGACGTAGTAGGCGTTGTTGTGGACGAACGCCGTCAGCCCGGAGGGCACGTTCATCACGTGGCAGTTCGCCCCGTCCCAGCTCGCGGTGAGGGGCGCGCCCGTGTGCGACGTGACCTTCGGCGCGCAGGGGTTGTAGGGGTTGTAGGGCGTGGCTGCTGAGAAGAACGCGTACGAGTCCGCGTTGCGGATGGCGCTGCTGGGATCGCTGCTCGCGAGCGCCAGGTTGGCGGAGTAGCCGTACTGGACGTCATCCGTCTTCGCCACGACCCGGAAATGGCTGACTTCATGAATCAGGGTGTCTGCCTTGGAGCCCGGACCCGTCATGGGCGCGGGCCAGAATCCGGAGCACAGGTGGATCTTGTATTCCTTCCGGGGCTTGACGTAGGCGTAGGCGTTGCTCTGATTGCAATCGCAGTAGAACTTGAACGTCTCGTTGTCCACGGCGTTCCGAATCTTCCGGAAGTTCTCACGGACGGTGCTGTAACGAGAGCTGTCGTAGGCGCCGAACCATTGGGTGTAGCGAGTCACCGGGCTCGCCGCCACCAGGTAGTCATAGGAGTCGTTCGCGTAGTTCAGGGCGTGCTGCCGGGCGTCGATCAGCGCGTTCTTCTGCGAGCTGCTGCACTGCTTCCACTTCTCGTTGCTGCCATTGACGATCTTGGTCTGCGGCTCGTCGTCGTCCAGGTCGTCCGGATCCAGGGGCGGCTCGCGACCCTCGATGTCGAGGAAGACGACGTTGGAGACCGCCGTCCCCTGGCGCATTCGCGCGTCCAGGAGCTCGGTCTTGAACTGGACCGCGTAGGTCCCCGAGACGGAGAGGTCGTAGTTGTCCCAGAGCGAGGCGATGCCCGAGATGCTCTCTCCCGGCTTCAGCGTGAGGTAATCGCTGTCCGAGGGCGCGTCGCGCCGGTAGAGCCGGCCGATGTAGTCCACCGGCTTGCGCTCCAGGGCGACGGTGAAGATGTCCGCCTGGATGCCATCCACGACAGGCGTCTGGTAGCCGAGGATCCGCACCGGCTCCTTCGATACGTTCGTGAACGTGACCGCGAGGTCCACGGGCGCGTCCGCCGGAAACTTCGCCACCTTGGACGTGAGCTTGATGTCGATGGCCTCCCCGGCGCTTGCGTGTAATGGGATTGAGACGAGCGCGGCCACGATGAGACAGATCAATTTCATCCAGACAGGGTGCAATATTCTGGGTGAAATTTTCAACGTGACAAATGCGTCGTGCGAGACGCTGATTTGTAACCTGAATTGCTACAGCGGCTATTTGAAGATCTTCGACAGGAGCCACACGACGGCGGATTCGGCGGCGCTGTTGTTCAGGTGCCGGGCCCGGCGGCCGTAGGTTTCGCTGGGCTGGGCCTTGGTCAGCTCGTCCGTGTACGGCGCGGAGCCATCCGGCGCGCAGCTTCCACAGTACAGCCGCTCCTCCCAGACGAACCCGTAGCGCACGTCCATCCGCCGGCCACACGTCACGCAGGCCGGCTCGTCACCCACGCGCACCTTGGGCAACAGGCTCAGGCTTCGCTTGGGGTCGTACTCGTGCTCGAAGTCAGCGGCGATGGGCTGTGGCTCATGGCGGGCTTCCGGCTCCGCGGTCTTCTGGAGCCGGGCCAGCTCCTCCGCGTCCAGGGCCACACCCCGGCACTTCGTGCAGACGTCCACCGCCACGTCCCGCAGCTCCACCATGGACAGTGGCGCGCTGCCGCACGTGGGGCAGGTGGGCGCCTGGCGCCCGCAGGACGGACAGCCCGGGACGTACTGGAGCGAGGCCTCACAGCCCTTGCAGCGCCCGGGTTTGCCCTTCGCCTGTTCGAAGACGGCCGTCAGCGTGGGCGCGCCGACGACGCGCGCCAGCATCTCCTCCTCGAACCAGGCGGCCCCGCAGGCTCCGCACTCGTCGCGCACCAGCCCCCGGGCGTAGGTGTTGCGCATCGTCGTCTGGCAGAAGGGGCACGCCTGCATGGCGCCCTCAGCCTACCGGGTCTTTCCCGGAAACGGGATGCCGCGGGACTCACCCCGTGCGGCGGCGCTTCTCCTTCTTCGGCTTGGGCTCGGGCGTCTTCGCGGTTGGCGCGGGTTCGCGCAGTTCCTCCGGGACG